>CAZVZI010000034.1:5854-9791 GCA_964631455.1 uncultured Thermodesulfobacteriota bacterium
ATCCGGGTGATTACGTTGCCGCAAAGGAGGCGTTGGAAAAGATGGAGGAGTTGCAGTTATGCGGCGGGATATATTATGTAGACGGCAAGCCGGCGGCTTATACATTAGGTGAAGAATTGGGGACAGGCGACAGTTTTGTGATTCATTTTGAAAAGGCTGTTGGTGATTATAAAGGATTGTATCAGTTTGTGAATCGAAGTTTTGCCGCAATACTTCCGGAGAAATACAAATTCATAAATAGAGAGCAGGACTTGGGGGACGAGGGGCTGAGGCAGGCAAAGATGACATACAGGCCCGTCGGTTTTGTTAAAAAATATAAGGCGATTAACCCTTTGCCATGTCTTTAAATTGAATTGCAAAACCTATATTCTTGTGATAGTTTTAAAAACAGTTAGCAGTTTAAATCGTCATTTTTCTTTTTTACTGCTTAATGTTTACTGATAACTGTTCGCTGTATTCTATTTAAAGGAGGCCTATGAAAAAAATCGGGTCATTTACCTTTGTTTTGCATTCTCATCTTCCCTATGTCCTGTCTCACGGCAGATGGCCTCATGGCACAGACTGGCTGAACGAAGCTGCGGCAGAGACATACATACCGCTTCTGAACGTCTTTAATCGTCTGATTGCGGAAGGGATTAGCCCCAAGGTAACCATAGGGCTTACGCCTGTCTTGACGGAGATGCTTGCGAACCAGTCGTTTAAAACAGAGTTTAAAACATATCTCGGACACAGACTGGAGGTGGCAGGAAAAGACATTGCCGAGTTCGAAACCCTTGGCCAGCCCGATTTTGTAAAGGTTGCGAAGATGTGGAAGGATTTTTACAGGAACATATATAAAGATTTTGTCGAGAGATATGAGCAGAATATTGTAAAGGCCTTTGCAGACCTCCAGAATCAGGGGCATATAGAGATCATCACATGCGGGGCAACTCACGGATATTTCCCTCTGCTTTCGCAGGACATCAGCATACAGGCCCAGGTAAAGCAGGCTGTGGCGTCTTATAAAAGACATTTTGGAAAACAGCCGCGTGGCATATGGCTGCCGGAGTGCGCTTACAGGCCTGGTTACAAATGGTCGCCGCCGGTTGACACAGGGAATAAGATAGAGCCGTATAACAGAAAGGGTGTGGAAGAATTTTTAAGCGAGAATCAGATTGAATATTTTTTTATAGATGCGCATCTTTTAAAAGGCGGAAAGGCGATTGGCGTATATCTTGACAGGTTTGATGCGCTTCAAAACCTATGGGCAAGATTTTCCGAGCAGTATAAGCCGCTGCCTGAAAGCAAAGAGAAGACGCCGTATAAGGCATATTGGGTCGGCTCTGCATCAAAGGGCAAGAAACCCGTGGCTGTTTTTACAAGGGATTCCAAGACAGGCCTCCAGGTGTGGAGCGGAGAGTGGGGCTATCCTGGCGATGGAAACTATCTTGATTTTCACAAAAAAAGATTTCCCGGCGGGATGAAATACTGGAGGGTTACAAGCTCTAAAGCCGACCTTGCCGACAAAAAGGAATATTCGCCGGAGATTGCTTATGCAAGGATATCCGAACATGCAGAGCATTTCAAGGAATTGATTAAGGCAAATCTCATGGAGCATCTCAGGGTTGCTAAAGAGCCCGGCATAGTCGTGTCTCCTTATGACGCAGAGTTGTTCGGCCATTGGTGGTTTGAAGGGCCTGAATGGTTGTACGGAGTCATCAAGGGCCTTCACCTTGATGGGAGTGTGGATATGGTTACAGCCGGTGAATATCTTGACAGGCAAAAACCGACTGAGGTCATATCTCTGCCCGAAGGCTCATGGGGAGAGGGCGGTTACCACTGGATATGGCTGAATGATACGAACCAGTGGACATGGAAGCATATCTATGAATCCGAAGAAGAGATGATAAGGTTGGCGAAAAAGTATGGCGATAAAAAAGAGGATATCCTTCTTCAAGATATTTTAAAACAGGGTGCAAGGGAGCTTCTTATCCTTGAGGCCTCTGACTGGCAGTTCCTCATCAGCACTTTGTCGGCCAAGGATTATGCGGAGGCCCGGATTGTAAGGCATTACGAGGATTTTAAAAGGTTGGCTGAATTGGCAAAGATGAAAGGCGAAGGAAAGGATATTTCACAGAGCGATAAAAACTTTCTTGAAATGTGCCAGCAAAGGGATGAGCTGTTTCCTGATATTGATATTGCGTGGTTTAAGGAATTGGAGTTTAAGTGAGAAAAGCGGTTATAGGTTTAATTTTTGAAATAGCAAATGAGAGCGATGCTTTTGATATATTGGAAAATCGTCTTGCCAAGATTACCAGAAAGCAGTTGAGTGAGAATATCATTGAATGCGGCATACTGCCGGAAATGTTTTCTCACGACAGTTCAGAGGAAAAACTTTGGGCTAAATACTCCGATATAATTTTATCGCTCGCCTTAACCTTTTTAAATATTCCTGCAGAAGTTTTGCGGACAAGGGGCGACTCTGCTGATGTTTTCGGCAAGACCAAAAACTATTCCATTGTCGGAGACGCAAAAACTTTCAGGTTGAGCAGAACTGCAAAAAATCAAAAGGATTTCAAAGTAAAGGCGTTGGATGATTGGAGGAAAGGAAACAATTACGCGATACTTGTTTCTCCTTTGACGCAATATCCAAACAGAAAAAGCCAGATTTACCGGCAAGCCATTGAAAGAAACATCACGCTCCTTTCTTACACCCATTTGCATTTTTTACTGGACTTCCACGCTAATCACAATCTTAAACCGCTTTGGGAGACTGGCAATCGCCTGAAGAATTCTCTGCAATCGTCAGAATATCAAAGTTCATTGCGCTACTGGGCTGAAATTGATAAAATCGTTTGTGAAATAGTCAACCAGAGGCACGACGCCTTAAAAAAATATAAACTGCTGGAAATTGATAAGACCAGAGAAATCGGAAACGAGGGCATTGCTTACTGGAAACAGAGGATTGCGGATTTTCACAAGCTGTCGAAAAGGGAAGCGGTGAAATTGCTTATCAAAGCGGAAAAGATCGAAGCAAAGATCAAAACCACAGAAAAAGCCATCAGCGTTGAAATGCCGTTATGAACAAAGACTATCTTAACAAGATCACCAATGCCGATTGTATAGAGCATTTGGGAAAACTCGAAAAAGAATCCATTGACCTGTTTCTTTCCGATATTCCCTACGGCATTTGTCTGGATGATTGGGATGTTCTCCATAATAACACTAACTCGGCATTGCTTGGCACATCCCCGGCGCAAAACGGCAAGTCCGGCTTCAAACGCCGTGGAAAGCCTATCAACGGGTGGAGTTCGGCGGATAGAAATATTGGAAAGGAGTATGAAGCGTGGTGTTACAACTGGGCACCATTGGTTTTCCCGGTAATGAAACAGGGTGCTTCTGCTTTTGTGTTTGGCGCACGAAGGACATTGCACCGGGTCATCAACGCATTTGAGAACAGCGGATTCTTGTTGAAAGATGTTTTGGCATGGAAAAAACCTTCAGCGCATCACAGGGCGCAGCGGTTGAATAATGTTTTGGAGAACAGAGGGCTGAAAAAAGAGTTGAAGGAGTGGGAAGGGTGGCGGCTCGGAAATCTTGCGCCGATATACGAACCGATTGCATGGTTCTTTAAACCGTATAAAATTACGATCACCGATAATATTCTGAAAAACAAAGTAGGGGCAATCAATGTGGAGGATTGCAAAATCAACGGCGCAAGCCCGACCAACCTGCTTGAGTTCGGATATGCAAAACATGAGACCAGGATTCACGAGGCGCAAAAACCGCTTGCGCTTATTGAATTTCTTGTCAAGCTCACTACAAAAGAAAATCAAATTGTTTTAGATCCGTTTATGGGCAGCGGGACTACGGCTATGGCGGCCATTAAATTAAACAGGCAGTTTATCGGATTTGAAATAAATCATGGCTATTACGAAAAATCACTCGGGAGGCTGAA
>CAZVZI010000035.1:0-2511 GCA_964631455.1 uncultured Thermodesulfobacteriota bacterium
TTATTGCATCGAATGAATTAAGCGGCAGGATGGGTAAGAAGGGAAGAGATAGGGTATTGGAGAAATTTTCAATGGAAGCATATATAAATGGTGTCGGCAAGGTCTTTGAAGAGGTGGCGGACTAAATGGCATACCTATTATTGACCTATTTGTTTACGCCCGTTATATACCTTCTGCTTCATTCCAAAAAAAGAGAGGCGCGTCGGATTTTAATTGTTCAGACAGCTAAAATAGGCGACCTTGTCTATTCCACGCCTGTTTTCAGAGCTATTAAAAAGCAATATCCGAATGTACACTTGTCTGTGCTGGTAAATCCCATTACCAGAGAGATCCTTGAACACAATCCCTATATAAATGAAATAATCTCCTTAGATAATGGTTCCTATAAAGGATTTACAGGCAAGGTGCGGTTGACAAATTTGTTTCGTAATGGAAGGTATGATATTGCATTATTGCTTAACCCTAATGTTCCATTCGCACTTGCAATGTTTTGGGGATTAATCCCGGTTAGGCTTTCTATAATGTCTGATTTTTCTGGAATTACCTATCGAATGGCATCTGTATTTTGCACATACCTTGAAAAACACATAAGAGGCAGACTGGTTGCAGAGACATACTTGAAAATGCTGAAGGCAATCGGCATAGAAGATAATGACATTTCAAAAGATGTTTTTAAATCTCCTGATGCCGATGAAAGAGTTAAAACATTATTAACCCCCGCTCCCCAATTTCCAACCTCAAAACTGATAGGTCTTGCCGTGACAAGCGGAAACAGGCTAAAAGAGTGGGGTACGGAGAACATGACGGCTCTTGCAGAGAAGTTGATAACTGGATTGGGCGCAAGAATAATATTGATTGGCTCTGAAAAAGACAGAGATGTTAGTGATGAAATATTGAGGCTGGCGGAACATAAAAGTGCGATAATAGACACGGTTGGCAAACTCAAACTTGCAGAACTACCGGCGCTCATAGAAAGATTGTCGCTTTTGATTGGTGTTGATACGGGTAGTGCATATATGGCGGATGCCTTGAATATACCGCTTGTTGACATTGCCGGGCCATCTGATATGGAAGACCAGAGGCCGACAGGCAGGAAGGTAGTCATAATCCAAAAAAATCTTCCTTGCGTTCCATGCTCACATACATTTAAAGCCCCGTATGAATGCAGATATGGACACAGAGAATGCATAACTGCTGTTACTGTAGAGGAGGTTTTTCAAGGTGCTTCAAAACTTCTGGGCTAAGATAGAAGAAAAAGCGTATAGTTTAATATCTCCGCTTTTTTTAATATATATTTTTTTCCAGCCCTTTAATCATTTTGCAGGCATAAGAAATATTGCATTTGTTTCAATGCTGTTATTGTTTTTAGTAAAGCTTGCGAGAAAAGGTATTGATGTTGATTGGAAAGACTCTGTAATAATAGCCATGTTAATATTGTTGGCTGCAATTTTAATCAGCATTATTTTCAGCAATTATAGATTAGACAGCATCAATGCATTTAGAAAAAATTTCTTTTATCAGCTTGTAATATTCTTTGTAGTATTAACTGAATTTAGGAGCTCAGAAAATATTAAGGCATTGTTAAGCGCAGTTGTCTTAAGTTTTATCACGGTAACCCTTATTATCTTTATTAAAAATCCGCCGGATGCCTTGTTTAATATACTTGAGGCAAAGAAACATAAAGAAAGTTTTTTAGGCGGCTATGCCTTGAATGCAGCTTTTTATATACCCTTTACCCTTGGTTATCTTTTTAGCATAAAAGACAGGATAATGGCACGATGGTTTTTCTGGGTTATGCTATTGGCAGAATTTGTAATGGTGTGGCTCTATTACAGTTCAAGGACAACCCTCATTGCCGTTTTGGTGTCCGCCATTGTTATCACTTTACTATCAAAACGTTACAACTTGATTGCAACCATCCTCGCTGTTCTTCTGGCGCTCGGAGTTATCAGCTACTTTAAAAAGCCGGAACTATTTGAACGGCATAAAACTCTGCTCTCTCCCGGCACATACACGAGCAATGTGGGCTTAAGCGGAAGGGGATATGTATGGAGCGGGGCAATTGACATGATAAAGAATAGGCCTGTTATCGGGTATGGCTATGGATGGAAAAAGATTACGACGGTGGCCAAAGAAGAAGGCTATCTGGATAAATGGAGAGAAAAATGGCCGGCAACATATGATTTTTATAATTCCGGTTATGGGAAAGCCAGCCCGCACAATCTTGCCCTGCAGATGCTGTTTGAGATCGGGATATTGGGGCTGTCAGCCTTTGTATTATTTTGGATTACCTTGTTAATAAAGATTATAAAGATAATAACCCTTCGACAGGCTCAGGGTGACAATGTCATGGTGAGCCTGTCGAACTATGAATTGAATTGCTTTGCAAAATATGGGGTGTTGGGGGTTCTGACAGCCTATCTTATAGTGAATATTACAAATAGCTTATGGGAAGAGACATACGGTGTTCTTACCTTCACTTTGGCTGCTATTACAATGGTTATCTATGAA
>CAZVZI010000035.1:2521-4080 GCA_964631455.1 uncultured Thermodesulfobacteriota bacterium
ACAAAATAGATGCAAAGACAATTAAAAAAATCCTCCTTATCCGCCGGGACAACATAGGCGATCTTATCTGCACAACCCCTGCTATTCATGCGCTGCGGGAGAAATTTCCTTCAGCAAAAATAAGCACACTTGTAAATAGTTACAATGCTGATGCAGTGAGAGGCAATCCGGATATAGATAAGGTCTATGTTTATGAAAAGGCCAAGCATGTTGAAGACAGAAACAGGTTTTCGGTCTGGTTTTCCAATTGTAAGCTTCTCCTAAAAATAAGGAGGGAAAGATATGATGTGGCGATTGGCTGCGGTTACAAATATTCTCCAAGCTTGGCAAGGTATACATTCTTAACAGGCGCAAAAAAAAGGATTGGGTATGCGCCGGGCAATAAATCTTTTTATTACAACACCCCTGTCAACGAGCCATCAGAACCGCTCCACGAGGTAGTTGCCGCATTCAAACTCCTTGAACCGCTCGGCATTAGCGGTGAACCATCAGGCCTTGTTTTAAAACCATCTGCTGATGAACGAGAAAAGATTTTAAAGTCTTTGCTCCCACATCCCACATCCCACATCCCACATCCCAATATGGTGGCAATGCACATAAGCAGCAGAAAAGAAAATAACCGATGGCCGGCAGAAAGGTTTATTGAACTTGGCAATGAGCTTATAAAAAAGTATAATGTAACTCCTTTACTCCTATGGGCGCCGGGCAGCAGCAAAAATCCAAGGCACCCAGGGGATGATGAAAAGGCTGCTGAAATAGCAAAAGGCATGGTTTCAACCCCATTTCTATATAAAACAACAAAGTTAAAAGAGCTCATTGCCGCCATCAGTGCTTGCAAGTTGGTTGTATGCTGCGACGGCGGCGCAATGCATATTGCAGCAGCCCTTGGTAAACCCATATTATCAATATGGGGTTCTACCGATAAACGAAGATGGTCGCCGTGGAAGGTTGAAAATATTATACTTCAGAAAGGTTTAAGGGCTGACAAGGTTGCTGTAGAAGAGGTTGTTGCTGCATTTGCAAAATTGTTGGGCGGTTTGAGGTAAGGAATTGAATATCGGCCTTATAAGGATGAAATATACCCCTTATGGAGGGGCGGAGGTTTTTATCTCCAGATTTATTGATGAGCTTCTTAAAAAAGGGCACAACTGCCATATCTTTGCAAAGGAGTGGGATGAAAATAAAGAAGCAATGGGCAATGGGCAATGGGCGAGTGAAAACTCAAAGCTGATATTCCACAAGATTAAAACATTCGGTCCATCGTTTTCACGGATATTATCTTTTGCCATAAATGCTTATTTTGCTGTCAGAAAGGCAAACCTTGATGTCATCTTAAGTTTTGACCGGACGCTTTATCAGGATATTTACAGGGCAGGGGATGGCTGCCACAGAGAATGGCTGATACAGAGAAGCAAGTCAAGAGTCAGGAGTCATCCGCCTCAGGCGGAGTCAGAAGTAAGAAGGATAATAAAAAAGATTATAACCTTCCTTAATCCGCTTCACCTCTCGCTGCTTTATCTGGAAAAAAGGCTTTTTCAGAGCAAGAGATTAAGGTTTGT
>CAZVZI010000035.1:4098-9755 GCA_964631455.1 uncultured Thermodesulfobacteriota bacterium
CGCGCTCCTGTTTGTCGGCTCTGGTTTTGAAAGAAAAGGGCTGAAATTTCTTATAGAGGCTTTGGGTATTCTGAAAAGAAATGGATGTGAAGGGATAAAACTAATTATTGTCGGCAAGGGAAATATTACAAAATATCAGGATATGGCGCTTGAATGCGGGGTGGAAATGGATGTTCAATTTGTCGGCCCGGTGAAAGATGTAAAGGGATATTATTTTGCTGCCGATATTTTTGTCCTTCCATCCATATACGAGCCTTTTAGCAATGCCTGTCTTGAGGCGATGGCCAGCGGGCTTCCTGTTATAACATCAAGAATAAATGGAGCGTCGGAAATCCTCACACATGGGAAAGACGGAATGATTGTGGATGATCCTGCCAATCCTGAGGAGATTGCGGAAAGGATTAGCCCTTTGCTGGATGAAAAAGCAAGGCAGGCCGCAGGCAAGGAAGCGCGGCGCACTGTTGAAAACTACACAATGGAAAAAAATGTGGATAAATTTATAAAAGTTATTGAAAAGGCTTCGGCGTGAGCTCAGCCGAACGGTTAAATGCACGGAGGGCGGATGAAATCTATTTTAAAACACAAGAGAGGGATTGAAATCCTTAACAATTTTAAAAAAGCGGCTGTTCTTGTCATAGGCGACCTTGTAATGGATCACTTTATCTGGGGAAAGGTGAGGCGCATATCGCCTGAGGCACCTGTGCCGGTTGTGGAGGTCAACTCGGAAAGCTTGATGCTGGGCGGCGCCGCAAATGTTGTCAATAATATCCATAGCCTCGGCGGCAAGGTTTTGGTATGCGGCGTTATCGGCAGGGATGATATGGGCAAGAGCCTTGTGCATGAGCTTCGTTTGAAGGGGATAGCTTCGGATGGAGTTATTGTTGAGGAGAGCAGGCCGACCTCGGTAAAGACAAGGGTTATAGCCCACAGCCAGCAGGTAGTGAGGTTTGACAGGGAAAAAAAGGATAAAATACATCTGGATACAATGAAGGCTATAATAGACTATATAAAAGGCAGAATAAACTTTGTTGATGCTGTTATTATATCGGATTACGCCAAGGGTGTAATATCCGAGGAACTGGTGGAAGAGGTAATAACCATTGCCAAAAGAAAGGGCAAGCCGGTTGCCGTTGACCCGAAGGTCGGTCATTTTGATTATTATAAATACGCAGCCATCGTAACGCCTAATAATGATGAGGCATCGCAGGCGTCAGGAGTAGATATTGAAGACGATGCAACTCTTCTGCGGGCAGGCGAGGTGCTTTTGAATAAGTTGGGAAGCGACGCGGTTCTCATCACCAGGGGAGAGCATGGTATGAGCTTGTTTGAAAATAGCGGCGAGATAACGCATATCCCCACTGTTGCAAAAGAGGTCTATGATGTAAGTGGCGCAGGTGACACCGTTATCGGCACGGTAGCCCTTGCCATAGGATCCGGTGCAAACCTTAAAGAGGCGGCGGTAATCTCCAACTTTGCAGCAGGCATTGTTGTTGGCAAGGTCGGAACAGCCACTGTTGCGCCTGAAGAATTGAAAAGTGCTATGGAGCAAGCCAACCATGTTGGTGTTAAAACGGCGACACGGTCGCCTCGGTCCAAAAGTGAAAAATGAGCAAACCGAAAGAGGTATGCTTATCAACTGCAAAATGGAGAGTAAATGCCAAAAAGCATGACAGGCTATGGTGTGGCTGAGTTTTCAATCGGGGATGATAAATTTTCTCTGGAGATAAAGAGCGTCAACCATCGTTTCATAGAGATAAATATCAGGATGCCTGACAGGTTTTCTTTGCTGGAAAATAAAATACGGGATGCCATAAAACAGTCCTGTTCCAGAGGCTCTTTTTATCTATCAATTACGTCAGCCGGGGTGTCTGCAGGAACAGTAAAGGCGAATATACCTCTGGCCAGGCATTATCTTGATGTTCTTCAGAAATTGCAAAAAGAGCTTGGGCTTAAGCAAGAAATAGATATATCTCTGCTTTTGAAATTCAAAGACATATTTTCTTCGGCAGAAGCAGGGCAGGATTTGGAAAAGGACTGGAGCGGGCTGAAGCCTGCTTTGGAAAGCGCGATAAATTCTCTGCTCAGGATGAGAAAAGAGGAGGGCGATATCCTTGCAAAGGATATGGTTTCAAGACTTGATTGTATGGAAGGTATTGCCTCAAAAATAGAAGCGCGGGCTCCTATGGTGGCAGAAACATATAGAGAGAAACTAAAACAGAGGATGGCCAATGTTCTGGGCAGTGCAGATATAGACGAGGCGCGGTTATTAACCGAGGTCGCAGTTTTTGCAGAGAGGGGCAATATTACAGAGGAATTGGTAAGATTAAGCGGCCACTTGATGCAGTTTAAAAATATGTTTAAATCAAACGAGCGGGGCGCCCATACGAAGGATGGGTCGGGCAGAAAGATGGATTTTTTATGTCAGGAGATTTTAAGAGAGATAAATACCATCGGCTCCAAGGCCAATGATTTTGAGCTGGCCAATCTTGTTATTTCAGCAAAGGCAGAGTTGGAGAAAATCAGGGAGCAAGTGCAGAATGTGGAATAACGGCTTCGTAAAAAGCCCATCTGCTGCGTGAGTGCAAATGAAAAATTTAGAAGAAATTAGAAACAACGGCATCCTTTTTATCGTATCCGCCCCTTCCGGGGCAGGCAAGACAACGTTATGCAGAATGACGGTTGACTATTTTTCGGATCTAATGCATTCTATATCCTACACAACAAGGCCTCCCAGAGAAGGTGAACTGGATAAGGCTGATTATCACTTTATAAGTAACCTTGCCTTTCAGCAGATGATTGATAGAGGGGAATTTCTTGAGTGGGCGGAGGTTCACGGAAACAGATACGGCACATCACTTAATGACATCCAATCACTGCTTAAAAACGGATTAGATATAATACTTGATATAGATGTCCAGGGCGCGCGGCAGGTCAAAAAACAGTTATCGGCAAACAGTGGACAGTCAGCGGTATTTATATTTGTCCTTCCTCCGTCATTAGAGGCTTGCGAACAAAGGATTAGAAACAGAGGCAAGGACAATCAGGAAACAATTTTAAGCAGATTGGAGAACGCGAAAAGCGAGATAAAAGAGCATGTATGGTATGATTACCTTATTATAAACGAGAACATTGAAGATGCCTTTCAAAAACTTAAATCAATTATCATGGCGGAGAGAAGCAGAAGAGAAATAATGGCTACGCAGGTTAAAAAGCTTTATGGTCAAGTGTTTGAATAAAACAGGAGGTATATATGGCAAGGATAACAGTTGAAGACAGTCTTGAGAAAGTGCCAAGCAGATTTGCTCTCGTAGTGCTGGCGGCAAAAAGGTCCAAGGAACTATTGAGAGGCGCCAAACCTCTGGTCAACTCGGAAAACAGGGCTATTGTTACTGCATTGAGAGAAATAGCGGCAGGCAAGATTGCATATGGAGAAACAAAGGCCGTTGGAAAAAAGAAGGCGGAGTCGGCTTAAATGCCATAATCTAAAAGATATTGCAATATTTTCCGAAAAATCCCCCCGATGTAACATCGTGGGGATTTTGTTTTCAAGGGTTTCCCAAAAATAGACTTTAATTTTTGGGGCTTTTCAGATATTGCAAAAATAACCCGATTGGGGTATTTTAACGGCATGATGCAAAACAGAAACCGGAAATCAGCAATAGTCTTTTTTATTTCCCTGCCTATTGCCTTATGTCTCCTGTCTGCCGTCTTCACCGGCTGCGCCAAAATGGATAAAGAAGCCAATGCCGTTCAGACCACCGGCAACGATACTGCGCCTGCTTATGGCGATACCCTTGTGGAAGGCACAATCGGAGAGCCGAGCATCCTGATCCCCATGCTTGCAGGAGATGCATCATCCCACGATGTGGCAGGCCTTATCATCAATGGTCTGGTAAAATATGATAAAGACCTCACGCTTGTAGGGAACCTTGCAGACAGATGGGATATTTCAAAAAACGGCCTTGCCATTACTTTTCATCTGAAAAAAGGAATCAAGTGGACTGACGGCGCTGAATTTACCGCTGATGATGTGATGTATGGTTTTAAGACTATCATAGATGAAAAAACGCCCACCGCATATTCAGAAGATTTTAAGCAGGTAAAAAAGGCGGAGGTTTTGGATAAATATACATTCAAGGCAACCTATGAAAAACCATTTGCCCCTGCGTTAAGCACATGGGGAAATGTAGTTGTGCTTCCAAAACATCTGCTGGAAGGAAAAGATATAACAAAGAGCGAGTTGGGAAGAGAGCCAGTCGGCATGGGACCATTCAAGTTTGTGAAGTGGATTCCGGGACAGGAGGTTGTGCTTGAGTCAAACCATGAATATTTTGAAGGCAGGCCGTATATTGACAGATATGTTTATCGCATCATACCCGACCCTGCCACCATGTTTCTGGAGCTCAAGGCAGGCGGCATAGACTGGATGGGGCTTACGCCGATTCAGTATACAAAACAGACAAACACGGCTTACTTTAAAGAAAACTTTAGAAAATACCGTTATCCGGCACCCGCTTATACCTATATGGGATTCAATCTCTGTTTGCGATGGGATAAAAAATCTGCAAAATGTCTGGAAAAACACCCGTGGTTTTCTGATAAAAAAATCCGCCAAGCCATAGCTTATGCCATAGACAAACAGGAGATTGTGGACGGCGTGCTGTTTGGCCTCGGAAGCCCTGCTACCGGCTCGTTTGTCCCCAACACATGGTCATACAATCCCAATGTAAAAAAATATGAACACAATCCTGAAAAGGCAAAACAACTTCTGGCAGAGGCAGGGTGGAAAGATACGGACGACGACAACGTTCTGGATAAGGATGGAAGGCCGTTTGAGTTTACCATACTTACCAATCAGGGAAACAACGTGAGAATAAACACGGCCACCATCATACAGTGGAGGCTTGCGCAAATTGGGATTAAGGTAAAGGTAAGAACTCTGGAATGGTCAACCTTTATCAACGAATTTATTGACAAACGGAGATTCGAGGCGATTATCCTCGGCTGGAGCCTCGGCCTTGATCCTGACCAATACGATATATGGCACAGCGGCAAAACAAAGGAAAAAGAATTTAATTTTGTGAGTTACAATAACCCGGAGGTGGATGAACTTTTAGAAAAGGGGAGAAGGACATTTGATACTGATGAACGCAAAAAGGCGTATTTCAGGATTCAGGAAATATTGGCAGATGAACTCCCTTATATCTTTCTCTATGTGCCTGACGCAACGCCCATTGTCAATGCAAGGTTCAAAGGCATAGAGCCGGCGCCGCTCATCGGCATGGGCTACAACATTCACAAATGGTATGTGCCAAAAGAGATGCAGAAGCATAAGGTAATACCGTAAATGCTAACTTACCTGTTCAAACGACTCCTTGAAATGATTCCAACCCTTGTTGGCATTACCCTTATTTCCTTCTTCATCATTCATCTTGCGCCTGGCAAGCCTACGGATGTGCTTGCAGACCTGAATCCAAAGATGACGCCTGAGGCAAGGGAGAGGCTTGAGAAATATTACGATCTTGATAAGCCCATACATATTCAGTATGTCGTGTGGCTTAAAAGAATTGCAAAGCTTGATTTTGGAGATTCTTTTTCCACTGACAGGCGGCCTGTCTGGACCAAGATTAAAGAAAGACTTCCCATCACCATACTGA
>CAZVZI010000036.1:0-7815 GCA_964631455.1 uncultured Thermodesulfobacteriota bacterium
CTGATTTAACAGATACCGGTGCAAAGGAGATAGGAAGAAAATTTGGCGCAGAGATTGTTGTAAAGGGAAAGGCATTGGCAAAGGCTGGGCCAAGAACTCAAGGAAGCAGCGTAGGTTCTTATATCGCGGATATTACTGCCTCAGCCGTCAGGGTGGATAACGGCGCTGTGCTGGCGTCTGCCAGAGGTCACGGCGTAAGCAGAAATATTTCAGAGGTTACAGGCGGCACAGAGGCTTTGGAAAAGGCCGCTAAAGAGCTTGCAGGCAAGCTCATAGATCAGATTACGGCAAAGTGGACTCAAGAGGTTCAAGGCGGCGGGCTTGTTCAGATAACCATACAGGGCATTGAGGAATATGCCGATTTGGCAAGTTTTAAAGATACGGTGAAGGCGCAGATACGTGGCGTTAATGCAATCTATCAGAGAAGTTTGGAAGGCAAAGCGGCTGTCATTGATGTGGATTATAAAGGCAATGCGCAGCAGCTTGCAGATGAAATTGCAAAAAAGAAATTCAAAGATATTCCGAAATTAAAGGTGACGGCGGTAACGGCCAGGACTATCGAGATAAGTTTCGGCGGGATAGCAGCGCTGCCGCCTTCAACGCCTTAAGATTACGCAAGGATAAATAATAACAGAGGAGGTAATCATGAAAAAGATGGGATTGATTTTTGTTTTTAGCGCAATTATTTTTCCTGCGGCGGTTTATGCCGCAGGAGTTGATATGAAGGAGGGTCTCTGGGAAATCACCATTGCCATGGAGATGCCGGGAATGCCGTTTGGCATGCCTCCGATAAAGCAAAACCATTGCTATACCAAGAAAGAGCTGGAAGACGGCAAAAATGCGGTTCCAAAGAGCGATGAGCAGTGCAAGATTACAGATTACAAATTGTCCGGCAATAAGGCAAGCTGGGCTGCTCAGTGTAAAGGAGAAAATGCCATGAGCGGCACAGGCGAGATTATATTCAAGGGCGACAGCTATGATGGCACCGTCAAGATGAAGGGCAAGGGTTCAGACGGCGGCGCAATGGAGATGATACAGCATATAAAGGGGCGCCGTATAGGTAATTGTAAATAGATAGAAAGGGCAAGCAAATGAAAGAAGTCAGAAGCCAGAAGTCAGTTATCAGTTATCAGTTATCAGTTATCAATAAATTAAAACTGTTCAGTGTTCACTGTTCACTGTTTACTGTTTTTTGCTTACTGTTTACTGTCTTTACCGGCTGCGCCGCCCGACGTCACTATGTCCAGCCAAATCCTGCAAACCCCATAAGGACAGTTGCCGTGCTTCCGATGGTAAATCAAACCAATGATATAGAAGGGCCTGAAAAAGCAAGGGCTATGTTTGCTGAGCAATTGGTCGAGAGGCAATACGTTGTCAAGCCTATAGCAGAGGTAAATCAGATACTCAAAGATGAATTAGGCATTACCCTTGGCAGTCAGCTTGATATGACCAATCCTCAGGAATTAGGCCAGAAACTTGGGGTGGATGGCGTAATATACGGCACGCTTTTTGACTTTGATGAAAAGACCACCGGGGTTTTGAATATCAGGCGGGTCAAGGCAGGTTTTAAGTTAGTTGATGCAAAGACAGGCGCGGTTATATGGGGAAAGGGGCAAGGCGTCAGGAGTGAAACAAGGATGGCAAGGGGCAATACAGGGGCATTGGCAGGCGCGGCTTCGGAGATAAGCAAGGCGCAGGATATAAGAGAGGGAAAAGAAATGAAGGATATTGGCGATTATATTGGTGTGCAAAATTGGCATAATCTTCCGCCTCAAGAGGCGCTGAGCGAGCAGGTTGGGCAGGGAGGGGTTATTGCCGCATTCGCATCAGGCCTTGCGGAAAGGGCAGTTAAAAAGGCCGCCGGCATATTTTTAATGCGGGAATCGGAGATAATGATAGATATGATAATAAAAACTTTGCCACCAGGTCCAGGGAAATGAGATGCTAAAAAAGGAAAGGAGGAGAATGAGATGATTAAAAAGAAAGTCAGGAGCCAGAAGTCGGAAGAAGTATGCAGTAGGCAGTATGCAGTAGGCAGGAGAAACATTGCGCACCTATTGCTGCTTACTGCTTGCTGCTTACTGCTTACTGTCTTTACCGGCTGTTCACCGACAATGACAGGGGAGGTAAAAAAAGATACTACATTAACAGGTGAAACAAAAAGATTAGAGGAGGCCGGACTGAACTACTCAGGGCCGGAATATACCATAGGCGTTATCACCTTTAAGAATAAAACAAGGACTCCCCACCTTGAACAGCCGGCAACAGATACTATGGCAACGCTTGTAAAATCAGCAGGCCTTGAACCGATAATGCTTACTGAAGATGAGATGCGGGAGCAGGAGGAGATGATTAAACTTCAGCAGACAGGCGCAGTGAAGAAAGGCAAAAAAGATGCGGCAGAGGGTTTTGAATCCATAGACTTCCGCGTATCAGGCTCCATTACGGCATATTCGGAAGTAGAAGAGGCGTCTGATGTTTTGGTTGCCCAGTCAAAGACCCAGGTGGCAAGGGTTCAGGTGGATTATGGTCTTGTGGATATAGCTACTGGAAAAAGGCTCTTACAAAAATCAGGCATGGGTGAATACAGAAAAAAGACAGGCGGCGTGCTTGGTTTTGGCTCAAAGTCAACTGCGGATGTGGGGCTTAGAGACGGCGCATTAAGGGATGCCTTAACAAAGGCCATGAGCGAGATGATTAAAGAATTGAACAGCAGGCCGTTTCAGAGCAAGGTATTGCTTGTAGAAGGGAAAACTGTTATATTCAGGGGCGGAACCAAATCAAAACTTGAATCCGGCGCCAAACTTGGCGTATATAGGCCGGGCGCCGACCTTGTAGATCCTGATACAGGCAGGGTTATAGGCAAAAGAGAGAAGCATATCGGCGAGATAATGTTGACAGACCATCAGAATGAAAAAATTTCCGAAGGCTCTGTTTCATCAGGCGTCGGTTTTCAGCCGGGGGATATTGTAAGGGCGATAAAATAAAGACAGGCATTAGGCGATAGGCAAGAGGCAATAGGTAAAAAATATATTTCTTCTATTGCCTATAGCCAATAGCCCATAGCCTGTAGTGAATAAAAGGGAGGTGTAAATTATGAAAGAAGTCAAGAGTCAGAAGTCAGAAGTCAGAAGTCAGAAGATAGGGTTTTTACTGCTTACTGCTTACTGCTTACTGCTTATCGTTTTCTACGGCTGTGGAAAGCCTGTTGCAAAATGCACAGACCCGGAGGATAATCCGCAGCATCATTATGCGAAAGGCATGGATCTTCTGGAGCAAGGCAAGACAGCGGATGCTGAGGCAAAGTTTGAAAGGGCGCTGTATTGCGATGATAAATACAGCCCTGCCCACAGCGGTCTGGCTATGGTCAATGCTGAAAAGGCAAAGACCCAAAAGGAGCCGGGTTATCGCCAGACAGATACGGATAAGGCGATGGATCATCTGAAACACGCGGAAAAGTTCGCAAATACAAAAGAGGAAGAATTTGCATATCATCTTGCGGGCATGAGGGTTGCTGCGGCATTGAAAACAAAAGCCTGGCTTGATGAAGCGGAAGACCACTTCAAAGATGCAACGAAGCTCAATGTGGACGAGCGCAAACTTATATATTATGAAGGCAAAGAGGCGGCTTGGTATTTTATGGGCGCTGAATATCTTGAGGCAAGGGAATTTCAGAAGGCAAGAGACAAGTTCAGCGAAGTCCTCAACATGAAAAAAGAAGGCAAGTGGAATGAGAAGGCAGACAAGGGATGGAAAAGAGTTGATAAAATTGTCAGGGCAATGGGAGGGATTACACTCGGCGATGTGGGCAAGGAGATAGCAGTGAGAGAATATGTAAACAGGGGAGATATGGCCGCATTGCTTGCAGATGAATTAAAGATAGATAAGCTGTTTGCAGGAAGGATTCCTGTAAAAAGCGAGATAGACAAACTCAAGGCGGAATTTACGCCCGCTGATGTGCTGAACCATCACTTTAAGGAAGAAGTCCTGACCATGATGAAGTGGGGCATTAGGGGGCTTGAGCCTCAATATGACCAGACAACAAAGGCATACCTTTTTAAGCCCGATAACGGCGTAACAAGAAAAGAGCTTGCCCTTGTATTGGAGGATGTGCTGGTAAAACTTACCGGCGATGAAAAGATAGCTACAGCCTATTTTGGCCAGGGAAGGTCGCCGTTTCCTGATGTGCCTGCCACTGCTCCGTGGTATAACGCAGTTATGAATATGACAACAAGGGGTCTTATGGAATCTGAGCTTTCAGGCGAATTCAGGGTAAATGACCTTGTGGACGGGGCAGAGGCAATTCTGGCTATAAGGATACTAAGGCAGAGGATGAATATATATTAAAAGACAGGCGATAGGCAAGAGGTTATAGGCAATAGGTAAAATGAAAACCTATTGCCTATAGCCCATAGCCAATAGCCTATATTTTTTTAAAGGAGGTTTCTATGAAGAGATTTATATTTGCTATAGCGTTTATGTTTTTAGCGCTGCCTGTTTTTGCAAAGGCAGAGCAGCCGCCTAAGGAGGTTACCAATATTACGCAGGCCTTTATAAAAGGCGGGCTGGTTATAAAGGGAGAGGGACTGCCTAAGAAAGATGCTGTTTCACAAGGAGAAAAGGAGCTTACGGCAAAAAGGGCAGCAACAGTTGTTGCGCAGAGGAATATGGCTGAGGTGCTAAACGGCGTTATTGTATCAGGCCAGACTACTGTTAAGGATATGGCGCTTGAATCTGACCAGATAAGGAGCGCAGTAGAAGGGATGATAAAGGGCGCTCAGGTTGTCTATGAGGCCTACGACGTCTATAAAAGCATTGCTGTGGTTTATATTGCTATAAAGGTTGACGGCGTTGATGGATTAACCGGCCAGCTTTTACCGCAGATTGTGTCCACACTTCCGCAGCCGACTGCTTCGGTATATGCGCCTCCTGCCGCGCTGCCTGCTGAACCGGCGCAGCCGTACGACGCGCTTATACTTGACATAAAGGAGCATCAATTCAAGCCGGCGCTTATAAACAGGATTTTGGCGCAGAACGGCGAGATACTTTATGACCCGACAAAGATTGCCCAGAATATCCTTGTTGAAAGAGGGGCAGGCGATTATACGAATGATGTTGGCAAGGCAAAGGCCCTGCTTTCCGAAAGAGGCGCTAAAAACCCTCTGATAGTCAAGGCGGCGGGTGTGGTGAAGTTTACAGATGTTCAGGTAACAGGCGATGACGCAGCCAATATATTTACCGCAAACCAGAAGGCAAACTTTCTGGAAGGCGCAAAGGTTGTGTTTGTGTTGAAATAAAAACAGGCAATAGGTGAGAGGCAATAGGTAAAAACTCATAGCCTATTGCCGATAGCCTGTATTTTAAGAGGGGGGGTAAAATACATGAAAAAGTTTTTGTTGTTGATTTTTGTTTTTGCTGTATCGCTTTTAGCGTATTCACCTGCTGAAGCCATTGTGCATGTGGAAGGCAGGTACTGGTTTACAAGCCTTGATTCAACGGTTACGGTAACCGATGCCTCTGTTATCGGCACAGAGATTAATCTGGTAGACACCCTCGGCGTGGATGACAAGAAGAATTTTTGGGAGGCAAGGATTGATTTGAATCTCGGCAGCCATCATCTGAGATATGGCTATATGCCGCTTTCATGGGGTGGCCAGAAGACATTGACCCAATCCGTGAATTTTGCCGGCAAAACATATACTGCAAGCACAAAGGTTGATTCAAACCTGGATATAGTTTATCAGAGAATCGGCTATAGATACGACATTATTGACACCCTGGGAAACCGGCTCGGCATTATTATTGATGTCAAGCTGCTTGATATAGAGGCAAGGCTGAAGGCGGCGTCTCTCGGTTTTGATAAATCTTATTCAGTCACAGCGCCTGTTCCAACTATCGGGCTTGGCGCACAGGTTGGCCTGCCGGCTTTATTCTCCATTGGCGCAGAGGTTACAGGCATAGCATACAGCGGCAATCACCTGATAGACGGCGAGGGCAGCATAAATTTCAATCCAATCCCGTTTGTGACCATATCAGGCGGTTACAGATTATTTGATATAAAAGTAGCGGATGGGGATAATAAGGTTGATTTTAAGTTGAAGGGGCCGTTTTTGATGGTTAAGGCCGGGTGGTAGCTATATTTCATTCCCTTGGCGCAAAGGTCATATCATTTTTTTACGACCTCTATGAGATAGCTGATTTCGTAATATCTTCTATAAATACACTTCTTTTTCATCTCACTGCAGGCAGAAGGTCCATATCCGGCATCATATACAAGCAGGTATATTTCACAGGCATTGAGGCTTTTTCTATCATTTCATGGATTGCCGCAATCCTGGGCATTATCATTGTAACGCAGGCTATAAGCATACTTCCTATGTTTGGAGGAGAGATGCTTATAGGTCAAATATTAGTTTGGGTGGTTATAAGAGAGCTTGGCCCTGTGTTTGCTGCGATAATTGTCATAGCCAGAAGCGGAACTGCAATGGCTGCGGAGCTTGGCTCAATGCGGGTGAACAATGAAGTAATCGCGCTTGAGGCTATGGGCATAGATCCAAGGCGCTATCTTGTAATGCCGAGGGTTATAGGAACCGCAATATCTGTTTTTGTCCTGACATTTTACTTTGAAGCAATAACAATACTTGGCGGGTATCTTCTTGCCGGTTTCGGCAAGCGCATAACCTTTGCCGTATACATTTCAAGCGTGCTGGAAACAATAGGATTTATGGATATTATTGCGTCTCTCTTGAAGAGCGTAATCTTCGGCCTTATAATAGGCGCCGCAGCCACGGTTCACGGCATTAGGGTTGGAAAATCAATTACGCAGATCCCGCAAGAAACTACAAAAGCTGTTATAACAAGCCTGTTTTTGGTGTTTATTGTGGATGGCATAATAACGGCAATATTTTTTATGTAAAGGATTTACCGTTGTCCAAACTGATAGAGATAAAAGGTCTTTGTTATGCAACAAGCAGCGGCGCCGCTATATTTGAAGACGTTGACGCTGAATTTTATGAAGGTGAGCGGGTCGCCATTATAGGGTCGCTCGGTTCAGGCAAGGCTACATTGCTGAGGCTGCTTCTGGGGCTTGAAAAACCTCAAGAGGGCAGTGTTTTTCTATTTGGCAAAGATATAGGAACGCTTGAACGGCAAGAGATTGATATGTTGAGACAAGGCATAGGCGTTGTTTTTGAAAATACCGCGCTTGTAAGCAATCTTAAGGTCATTGAAAATGTTATGCTTCCGATCCAATATCACAGCAATTTGTCTGCCGATGCCATAATGGAGCAGGCGGTTTCTCTCCTCCATTCTGTAGGATACAGGGGCGATATGTGGGAGCTTCCTGGGCCATTGCCGTCTTATACAAAAAAAGGCATTGCGTTGGCCAGGGCAATGGCGCTTGACCCTGCGGTTATGATATATGATAGACTCATGGAAGGGTTAGATACGAGTCAAGGTTTGCAGCTTCTTAAATTTGTGGAGGAATTTCATAGTAATAAAAAGAATAGATTAAGCATTATGATAGCCAATGATGAAAGGGATGTAAAAGATATAAAGTTAGACAGGATGCTGAACATAGAAAACAGGAGAATTGCTTAAATGGCCATGGCATCGGTTCGACAGACTCACGATAGGATAGAACAAAAAGACCCCAGATTCAAAAATCTTGAAAAAAAGGTAGGCATATTTGTTTCTCTTGTTGTTATCGTGATATTGGCTCTTTTCTTTTTCATGGCAAAGGAAAGGGGGATATTTACTAAAAAGTATTCGCTGTTTTTCATTGTTGACAGCGGGAGCGGTTTTATTGAAGGCATG
>CAZVZI010000036.1:7825-9616 GCA_964631455.1 uncultured Thermodesulfobacteriota bacterium
TTGTCAGGGTTTAAGATTGGGAAGTTGAAGTCCATGTCTTTGACCTCCGAGGCCAGGGTAAAGGTAGTTCTTGAGATAAATAAAGAATACCAAAAATGGATAAGACAGGGGTCTGTCGCCAGAATGATGAAGGAAGGGGTCATAGGAGAGGCTGTGGTGGATGTCAGCGTAGGGCCTTCTTCCGGCCAGATGATAGAAGACGGAAAAGAGCTCCCCAATGAGAAGGTGATGGGAATAGAAGAAATGATAGTGAAAGAGGTAAAACCTGTTCTTCAGGAGATTAAGGAAACCATCGGCTACATAAATAATCCGGAGGGCGATATAAAGAAGTCTGTTGCCAATATTAAAAAACTGTCAGAGGGATTGTTAAATACAAAGAATAATCTGGATGAAGTTTTGAAAGAGGCAAAGATTACTGTTAAGGAAGCAACCTCTGCATTTTCCAAACTTGATAATATCGGCGAAAAGGCTATGCCTGTTATTGATAAGCTTAACGTTGTTGCAGGAGATGCGGAGAAGGCGTCAAAAAAGATACCGGAGGTTGTTGATAAGGTTGATAAGGTGATGGATGATGTAAAAGAGTTCAGCAATGTCCTTTCAAAGAAAAGTCATGGAGTGAAAAACATGCTTGAGGATGCCGAGGATATGCTGAATGACACAAAGGATATTATAAAAGGGGCAAAGGATACCTGGCCCATAAACTCTATGGTGTCGCCGCCGAAAGAGGAGTTTAAACTTATTCCGCTGGATGGATCTGCGAAGGGAGAGTAATGAAATCAGTTATCAGTTATCAGTTGCCAGTTATCAATTACCCGTCTTATCTTTTACTGCTCACTGTTTACTGTTCACTGTTCACTGTCTTCTATGGCTGCGCTTCCGCAAAAAAATCCGAGATGCCTGATGTCCAGATTGAGGCGATTGAATATAACCAGAGGGGTGTTACTGCAGTTCTTGCAGGAAATTATGATAGGGCAGTGATTGAATTTCAGAGGTCGCTTGAACGGAATATAAGCATAGATAATCAAAACGGCGTATGCGTAAACCTTTTAAATCTTGGCAGGGTCTATCTTGCGGCAGGCAGGTTTGATGATGCAAGGCCGGTATTGGAGAGGGCTTTGCAGATAGGATTGAATATCAATGACCAGCTTATGATTTCGGAGGCATACGCAAGCCTTGCCAGGCATCATTATCTGACTGGAAACAATGACGATGCTATAGATATATTGGAAAAGGCTGCGGCTATAGATCGTAAGCAAGGTTATCATACGATAGGCAACAGGCTTAATATAATGGGACTGGCATACAGAGAAAGCAACAGACCGGAAGAGGCTCTGAAGGCGTTTAATGAAGCCCTTGCGTTTTCCAAAGGGTATACAAGGGCGGCAGACACCGCTGATTCATTCAGGGGGTTGGGAGATATTTGGTTTGAAAAAGGAGAGCATAAAAAAGCAGAAGAGTCGTATGAAAATGCGCTTTCAATAGATAAAAAGATTGGCGCCGGCACAAAGATTTCCATTGACCTCTCCAATCTGGGGGCGTTGAACCTAAAGATGAATGATACAAAAAAGGCGCTGGATTTTTTTCTTAGGGCGTATGAAATTGACAGCAGCAGAGGGGATGATAAAAGGGCGCTAAAAAACCTTGATAAAATAACAGAGATATATACAAGATTGGGGGATAAAGATAGCGCAGCGGCATATTCTCTGGAAAAGGAGAAATTTTTGAAAAAAGAAAGGACTAAGGAGCGGTGAGGAAGATCAGGATATTGGTTGTTGATGATGACGAAAGGAA
>CAZVZI010000037.1:0-9539 GCA_964631455.1 uncultured Thermodesulfobacteriota bacterium
ATAAAGCAGGCAGGCGTTTTTCAAAGAAAGTTACATATCCCAAAGGCCATCCCAAAAACCCAATGACAGATAAAGAGGTGGAAGAAAAATTCATGCGATTGACGGAGAGGAATATGTCGGTAAAGGATGTGAACAGACTGTTCAATATGTTGTGGGAGTTGGAGGATGTGAAGGATTTAAGGAAAATCTTATTCTGGAAGCTTTAATTTTTGATCCCTGTTTTCTGGTTCCTTGCCAATCTCTTTTGATAAAATTGGACAGCTTTATTATGTTCCCTGATGCTTTTGGAAAAATAGTGAGTGCCGTCATTCTTTGAGACAAAGAATATATAGGGAGCACCGGACGGGGCAATAGCGGCTTCAAGGCTTGCCTTTCCTGGATTTGCGATAGGACCGGAAGGAAGCCCATAAATCTGATAGGTGTTGTAAGGCGTCTTTTTAAAGAGGTCTTTTCTTGTAAGGTTTCCATTAAAGTTGTTAATCCCGTAGATAACAGTTGGATCGCTTTCAAGCCTCATACCCTTTTTTATCCTGTTGTGAAAAACCGCGGATATGAGAGGTCTCTCAATGCCTGCGCCTGTCTCTTTTTCTATAATGGACGCCAGCGCAACAATCTGCTTCTTTGACATTTTCAACCACGCAGGCTTCTTATAGACAATTTCGCCATATACCTTGTCAAACTTCTGCACCATCCTTCTTATAATTTCGTCGGGAGGCATTCCCTTTGTAAATCTGTAGGTGTCCGGAAACAAGTAGCCTTCAACAGTGCTGCCGTCTATGCCAAGAGATGCTGCAAATGTCGCATCGGCGGCTTTTGCCAAAAAATCGTTTTTGTCCACAATATTCGTATTGCCTAAAACAGTCGCAACCTCTTTAATATTATAACCTTCCGGTATGGTAATGGTGTAGTCCTTTACCTGGCCTGTTACAATCATGTCAAGAACCTCTGACGGAAGCATTGATGTTGTAAATTCATACTCGCCTGCTTTTATCTTTGTTATTGCATTGTTAAATTCTGCCAGTAGCGAGAATTTTCCGGCATCGGAAATAACATCCTCCTTTTCTAATTCTCTGGCGATAATGCTAAAACTCGCCCCGTGTGAAATAAATATGGTTTTTGGCGTCCGGTCTTTGGATGGCGGTGTGTAAAGAAAGGTGTAGATATGGGTTGTAATCAAGAAGATAACGGTTAATACAGATATGATAATTGTGTTGATTCTCATTGGGAGACGGTTAATTAATTGTAGCTGATAGCTACAAGCTATCAGCTAATGAACGTAATCTTAATTTTCTAATTATTAGACGGACAAGTTGCGCATGGAGATGTTTTGTCATCTTTTTTGTCGGCCCCTGCACCGCAGGTTTTGTTTGCGGCATAGTCCGTTTTGTGCCAGCCTGAACCTTTCAGCGCAAATGAGGATTGGGACATAAGTTTTTCCACCTTCTTGGATGCGCAATAGACGCATTCTTTGAGAGGTTTATCGGAAATCTTTTGCATCGCCTCAAAGCTTTTGCCGCATGAGTTGCATTTATATTCGTATATTGGCATTTCACACACCTCCTAAAAAACTCAAGGATTTAACCTTGTGTGCTATTATACTTATTATTATGGTCTGTTGTCAAAAGAGAAATTATAAAAAAATTTTGATAAAAAACTTGACAGCAGGTGGTATTTCTGGTATGGTAGCTATTAAAGTATGCAGGAATTGTTTCACGTTAGAGATTTTTATTGATTCTTGTCTGGCCGTGGAGGGCTTGCAATATCCTTCCACGGCCTTTATTTTTGCAATCCTGCTTCTTCCAAAACAGCCTCTCCCTTCTGTCCCCCCTCCGCCTCAGGCGGATGGAGGGGAATAAAGCGGGAGGGGGCAGCTCTTTAAAAAGGGGCAGGTTTTGATTTTTTGAAAGGAGGTAACACTCATGGCTAAAGGTAAAGTAAAGTGGTTCAATGACACCAAAGGCTACGGCTTCATACAGCAGGAGTCAGGCGAAGATGTTTTTGTCCACTATAGCGCTGTCGGCGGCGAAGGCTTCAAAAGCCTGAAGGAAGGCGATGAAGTTGAGTTTGATGTAACTCAAGGCCCAAAAGGGCCTCAGGCTTCTAATGTTGTAAAAAAATAACCCTTTCACACATTGGCAAAATACCCCTTTCCGGATAAACCTGGAAAGGGGTATTTGTTTGTAATTCCATTCAAAGTCTGTTATCCTTTTTCCATGAATTTTCCATCCAAACGAATACTAACCGTATCAGAGTTGACTTCAGAAATAAAAACCATACTTGAAGCAAATCTTTATTATGTTTGGGTTGAGGGAGAGGTTTCCAATTTAAGGTCCCCCATATCAGGCCATACTTATCTCACATTAAAGGACCAAGGCAGCCAGATTAGGGCTGTTCTATTTAAAGGTCAGTCAAGGTTTATGAAATTTAAACCTGCCGACGGTCTTCATGTAATATGCAGGGGAATGGTGAGCGTTTATAAAGAGAGAGGCGAATATCAACTTATCCTTGATTATATTGAGCCAAAAGGGCTTGGCGCATTGCAGCTTGCGCTTGAACAGTTAAAAGAAAAACTTGCAAAAGAGGGTTTTTTTGACATAGAACGAAAAAGGCTGCTTCCGCCTTTTCCAAAAAAGATCGGCATTGTCACATCGCCGACAGGGGCGGCAATAAGGGATATTTTAAAGGTTTTTGAGAGGAGATTTGCCGATATAGGGGTTTTAATTTATCCTGTGAGGGTGCAGGGCATAGAATCCGCAAGGGAGGTCTCGGAAGGCATTAAAGAGCTTAACAGGATTTCAGGCATTGACGTGATTATCCTTGCAAGAGGCGGCGGTTCCCAGGAAGACCTTTGGGCATTCAATCAAGAGATTATGGCAAGGGCCATATACAATTCAAAAATTCCTGTTGTCTCGGCAGTAGGGCATGAGATAGATTGGACAATAGCAGATATGGTTGCGGATTTGCGGGCCCCAACGCCGTCTGCTGCCGCTGAAATGGTTATCCGCTCAAAACAGGAATTGAAAGAGAAAGTTGCTGCTGCTGCTTTTCAATTGGCATCCTGCTTAAGAAATATAATATCCGATAAAAGGGTTCTTCTTCACAGGATGGAGCGGGGTCTGATTGACCCGTCCAGAAGATTAAAAGAGATAAGATTAAGGCTTGGAGATATGGCGGACAGACTTGCAACTGCAATTTCTCATTCTCTTGAGATAACTAAAAAGGATTGCCGGCGCCTTATGGATAGCCTGAATATCCTGAGCCCGCTGAATATACTCGGAAGGGGCTACAGCATCACAAGAAAGATTCCGTCTATGATGGTATTACGGGATTCAAGAGATGTTGAAGCAGACGATGATGTAAATATAATTCTCGCAAAAGGAGATATATACTGTAAGGTTTATGGCAGAGATGAAGTTTGAAGACGCATTGAAAAGACTTGAAGATATTGTGGACACCCTTGAAAAAGGAGAACTCTCGCTGGAGAAGTCTTTGAAAATTTTTGAGGAAGGGGTAAGGCTTTCGAGGCTGTGCAACAAGATGCTGGACAAGGCTGAGAAAAAAGTGGAGATTCTTGTGCGGGGTGAAAAAGGAGAGCTTAAGGCCAAACCGTTTGAAGGGGAAGGAGAATAATCCTGGATATTAAAAGCTATCTGAAACAAAGAGAAGATATTGTAAACAAGGCGCTTGACAGCCTTCTGCCGAGAGAGGATGAATTTCCGCAGAGGCTGCACAAGGCAATGCGATACAGTGTATTTGCAGGAGGAAAGCGCATCAGGCCCATCCTTGTTGCGGCTACTGCGGAGGTTTTTGGAAAAACTGCTGAAGATGTTATTAACGTAGCCTGCGCCATTGAGCTGATACACACATATTCGTTGATACATGACGACCTTCCGGCTATTGACAATGATGATTTAAGGCGGGGTATGCCCACGAATCACAAGGTGTTTGGAGAGGCGATGGCAATACTGGCAGGTGATGCGCTTTTGACAAAGGCGTTTCAGATAATGAGCCGGGAATCAGGGGGCAACCAAGTAGGGGCGAACGGTCGTTCGCCCCTACAAGTCATTCATGAAATAGCAAAGGCTGCCGGCTCTACAGGCATGGTCGGAGGCCAGGTTGTAGATATTGAGTCGGAAGGAAAAGAGGTTCTGTTCCCGATTCTTGAATATATCCACATACACAAGACAGGTGAGTTGATCCTTGCAAGCTGCAGGGCAGGGGCTATTATGGCAAATGCAGAAAATAAAGGTCTTGAGGCAATAACAAGGTATGGAGAGTCCATCGGTCTTGCCTTTCAGATTGCCGATGATATACTTGATGTAGAGGGGAACAAAGAAGAAGCCGGGAAGAACATAGGTGGGGATGCAAAAAAAGGAAAGGTTACATATCCGTCTGTTTTGGGTGTTGATGAATCAAGAAAGAGGGCCAAAGAATTAGTGGATATTGCGATAGCATCGCTTAAGGATTTTGACGAAAAGGCAGAGCCGCTAAGGGCTATTGCAAGATATATAGTGGAGAGGAGAAAGTGAAGAAGGGTCAAAGAGTCATAGAGTCAAAGTTTAGGAGCTTTTACTCTGATACTCTGACCCTTTGACTCTATGACTCTATAAAATATATGTCCAAACTTTTAGATAATATAAACAATCCCGATGATTTGAAAAAGGTAGCCGCTGAAAATCTGCCGTTACTTGCCGGTGAAATAAGGGAAGAGATTGTAGACGGCATATCAAAGACAGGCGGGCATTTGGCATCCAGCCTTGGCGCCGTGGACTTGGCCGTTGCCCTTCATTATGTGTTCAACACCCCGAAAGACAAGATTGTCTGGGATGTAGGCCATCAGGCATATGCCCATAAGATTTTAACCGGCAGGAGAGAGGCGTTTAAAACCATCCGTCAATTAGGCGGTATAAGCGGCTTTCCTAAAATATCTGAAAGCGTCTATGATGCCTTCGGCACAGGCCATTCCTCCACATCCATATCTGCCGCAATGGGGATGGTTGTTGCAAGAGATTTAAAGGGTGAAGATTACAAGGTTATTGCCATTATCGGCGACGGCTCTTTAACGGCCGGCATTGCATTTGAGGGATTAAATCAGGCAGGCCACCTCAAAAAGGATGTGGTTGTTATTCTGAATGACAATGAGATGAGCATATCCCGGAATGTGGGCGCCCTTTCATCTTTTTTAAGCAGAAAGATTACAGGAAGACTTGCAACACGGTTAAAAAAAGAGGCAGAGGGTTTTTTTATGTCCATCCCGCGGATAGGCGAGCGGCTTGTGTCGCTGGCAAAAAGGGCGGAGGATTCCCTCATAGCCCTGCTTACCCCCGGCATGTTGTTTGAAGGGCTTGGCTTTCATTATATAGGCCCCATAGACGGCCATAACATGGATGAGCTTGTAAATACATTCACTGATGCCAAAGAATTAAAAGGCCCTATTCTCATCCATGTGCTAACAAAGAAAGGCAAAGGTTATCTGCCCGCAGAGAAAGAGCCTGTTAAATTTCACGGCATCGGACCGTTTGAAAAAGAAACAGGCAAGTCCATAAAATCTGGCAAGCAAATCCCTGCATATACGGATATTTTTGGCCAAACGCTTGTTGAACTGGCTGAAAAGAATAAGAAAATTGTTGCTATTACTGCTGCTATGCCGGAAGGGACAGGGCTTGATGAATTTGCAAAAAGGTTTCCGGACAGATTTTTTGATGTAGGCATAGCGGAGCAGCATGCCGTGACATTTGCGGCAGGTCTTGCAAAAGAGGGTCTTATCCCTGTGGTGGCCATATACTCCACATTTCTGCAAAGGGCATACGATGAGATACTTCATGATGCAGCCCTGCAAAATCTTCCTATGGTTCTGGCAATTGACAGGGCAGGCATAGTAGGCGCCGACGGCCCTACGCATCACGGCCTGTTTGACATATCGTATCTGCGTCACATCCCAAATGTGATTATTATGGCGCCGAAGGATGAAGATGAACTCAGACATATGTTGAAGACTGCGATTGAATGCAAAAGGCCGGCGGCTATCCGCTATCCGAGGGGAGAGGGATATGGAACAGGGAGTCGGGAGTCGGGGGTGGGGAGTAAAATCATCCCCATAGGCAAGGCTGAAGTTCTGATGAAAGGCGATGATGCTGCGATAATTGCAATAGGCTCAACTGTTTATCCTGCATTGGAAGCTGCAAAGAGATTGGAAAAAAACGGCATCAAGATAACGATTGTGAATGCAAGGTTTGTAAAACCCATTGATGAAGATGTCATAACATCTATTGCAAAAAATACAGGGGTGGTTTTTACCATAGAGGAAAATGCGCTTCAGGGCGGTTTTGGAAGCGCTCTGCTTGAGCTTCTTGAGAAGAACGGCATAACCGATTGCAAGGTAAAAAGGATGGGGGTTCCTGACGAATTTGTAGAGCATGGCTCGCAAAAAGAACTCCGAAGCATTCTCGGCCTTGATGCGGATGGGATAGAAAGAACAGTTAAGGAAGTAATGGGGGCGGATGTCAGGCAAAAACAAAGGGCGTATTGACAGGCTTCTTGTGGAGCGGGGGTTGGCTGAAAGTCCTGAAAAGGCATCGGGCCTTATCATGACAGGCAGAGTGCTGGCACAAGGGCGTGTAATTGACAAGCCTGGCACAGAGATTAAAAGCGATGTTGAAATCACAATCCTTGAAAAAAATCCTTATGTCGGCAGAGGCGGATTAAAACTTGAAAGTGCGCTAAACTATTTTAATACGGATGTGCGCAATATGGCAGCTTTGGATGTCGGCGCATCGACAGGCGGTTTCACAGACTGCCTTTTGAAAAAGGGGGTTAGAAAGGTTTTTGCAGTGGATGTCGGGAAAGGTCTTTTAGACTGGCATTTGAGAAATGATAAAAGGGTTGTGGTTTTGGAACAAAGGAACATCAGGCATCTTGAAATTCAGGAAGTGGGAGAAAAGGTTGATCTGGCGGTCATAGATGTTTCGTTCATTTCATTGGAAAAGGTTATTCCAAAGGTGAAAGAATTCCTGAAACATAAGGGAATAATCCTTGCTTTGATAAAACCGCAGTTTGAGGCTGGAAAAAAAGAGGTTGGAGAAAAGGGCATTATCAAAGACCCTGAAATACACAAGAGAGTTATTGACAAAATAAAGGCATTTTCAGAAGCCCTTGGTTTTATTGTAAAAGGCGTCTCGGAATCGGCAATAAAAGGGGCAAAGGGAAACAGGGAATTCTGGATATGTTTGGAGGTTTAAGATGGCTGCAAAAAAAATCGGAGAACTTTTGGTAGACGCGGGGCTTATTACGCAAGAGCAATTGGATATTGCGCTTGGTGAAGGAAGACAAAAGGGGAAAAGATTAGGCAATCTGCTTGTGGAAAAGGGGTTTGCCACAGAGTTGGATATTGCCGAGACTATTGCATACCAGTTGAACATCCCCTATATTGACCTGCATACTGCGGTGATAGAACCTGAGGCAATCAAACTTGTGCCTGAAAAGCTTGCAAGAAAGCATATTATTATCCCGCTCTACACCGAGAAAAGAAATATCTTAAGGATTGCAATGACAGACCCGCTGAATATGGAAGCGCTTGATGACATAAGGTTTTCCACAAACCACCAATGTTCGCCCATGGTTGCAACAACTACAGATATACTTACGGCTATAAATACACACTATCACCTCTCTCTTCCCATAGAGGATATTGTAGGGGATATGGTTAAGGAAAAGTTTTTAGAGATAGTCTATGACAAGGAGCAGGTTAGAGACACGGAAGAGCTGCTGAAGAAAAGCGAGGCCCCGCCCATTATAAAAATGGTGGACTCTATAATAATCCACGGCATAGAGAGCAGGGCGAGCGACATACACATAGAGCCGCAGGAGCGCATGGTCAAGCTCCGGGAGCGGATCGACGGTCTCATGAGGGATGTTATGCAGCTTCCTAAATGGGTTCAGGGCGCCGTAACGTCAAGGATAAAAATCATGGCAAATATGGACATTTCGGAAAGAAGAGTTCCGCAGGACGGCAGGATACCGGTGAGGATAACAGGGCGTGAGCTCGACCTCAGGATATCGACACTGCCCACGCACTATGGCGAAAAGGTAGTGATGCGCATCCTTGACACAAAGACCACAACGCTTACGATGAATGAAATAGGGCTTTCCACATCCGTACATGACAGGGTAAAGTCAATTATAGAGAGGCCGCAGGGCATAGTGCTTGTCACAGGGCCGACCGGAAGCGGCAAGACGTCAAGCCTTTATGCAATGATCAGCCACATAAAAACCCCGGAGGTTAATGTGATTACCCTGGAAGACCCTATTGAATATAAGCTTGAAGGCGTAAACCAGGTGGCGATAAATGAAAAGGCGGGCCTTACTTTTGCATACTGCCTGAGGTCTGTTTTGCGACAAGACCCGGATGTGATATTTATTGGAGAGATGCGCGATATGGAAACAGCCGAAATAGCGCATCAGGCATCCATTACAGGGCACCTCGTATTCTCCACCCTTCATACCACAGACGCAATTTCGACAATAACAAGATTAAAGAATATGGGCATCCAGCCATACCTTATTGCATCATCTTTAAACGGCATTGTCGCTCAAAGACTTGTAAGAAAGCTATGCGGGTCTTGCAAGGAGCCTTATAATCCCACAGACGAAGAACTGCTTAAGGCGGGCATAAAGGCAAAACAAGGCGACAGGCCTAATCTTCACAGGAGCAAGGGATGCAAGGAGTGCGGAGGAACCGGTTATCATGGCAGGACGGGCATGTTTGAGGTGTTGGTGATTAACAGCCATATAAAGGATATGATAGTTTCCAATGCGCAGGAGGAGGCTATAAGGAAGGTGGCAATGGCCGGCGGCATGATTCCTATGTATAAGGATGGAATAGCGAAAGTAAGACAGGGGATTACAACGTTGGATGAGCTCCAACGGGTTGTCTTTGCCAAAGAAAAGGAGATAATAAATATAATCTGCCCAAACTGTTCCGAGGTCATCAGGACAGAATTTGCCACCTGCCCATACTGCGGCTATGCAGTTGTTCTTAACTGCCCATCTTGCGGCAGGGAGCGGGAGGCCGAATGGACTCACTGCCCGTATTGCAGTGTGGAGTACAGCAAATCCATTCCTTTAAATGAATGCCTTCCAGTCAGGGAAAAATTCCGCAGCAAGGTATAGTTTAAATTTAGCAAAATACTTGACAAAAACATTAAGGTATATTAAAATTTGCCAATCTCCGATAAAGACATTCGGGGATGACATTGTTATGAGATTATCTACCAAAGGACAATATGCTGTGCGGGCAATGGTCAGCCTTGTTTGCCATGAAAATGGCAGACCCATAACACTAAAGGATATATCCGACAGCGAGGGCATATCCCTGGCTTATCTTGAGCAGCTTTTTGTTAAGCTCAGGAAAGGAAATATTGTAAAAAGCGTGAGGGGGCCTGGCGGCGGCTATGTCCTTGCAAGACCGGCAAACGAGATAAAGGTGGGAGAGGTTATCGAAGTGGTGGAAGAGTCTTTAAACCCGGTTGCATGTCTTGACG
>CAZVZI010000038.1:0-8083 GCA_964631455.1 uncultured Thermodesulfobacteriota bacterium
GGGTTCGAGTCCCTCACCCTCCGCCATCTATTTTCAAGGGGTTTAAGACTTCCGCAGCAGAGGATTTTTTGAGATGCTGTCAAAAGCTGTGGCTGCTTTTCATAAGCATACTAACTCCAAGGTAAGTAAACAGAACCACAAAAAACCCCACAACTGTCGCTATCGCCAGCCCCTTGCCACGCCACTCCTTTACATAGTATGCGTGCATTGCGCCTGCATAATAAAACCAGACAATGAATGACCAGACAACCTTTGGCTCCCAGAGCCAGTATGTGCCCCAGGCAAGATATGCCCATACTGCGCCTGCGAACATGGATGCGGAGAAAAAGCAAAATCCCCAGAGGATGCTGCGATTGGCAATGTCTTGAAAATCCTTGTAGGGGAGGGGCTTGCCCTCTCCCGATTTGGTTTTGGAAATCAAATACAGCGCTGCCCCGGCAAACGCCAGGGTAAAAAGGGCATAGGCTGCAAAGGAAGATATGACATGGGTTTCAAACCAGCGGGTTTTAAGTATAAGTGTCAATGGCTTTGCAGGTGTTTCATTGATTTGTGCAAAGATCATGGCCAGAACAGCAACCGGAACGGTTATAAGCTCTGTAAGCCTTTCATTGTATCTGAATATCACAATAGCGCTTACAAGCACAGTTGACCAACTGTAGAAAAGAAGGGTTTCATACATGGCCAGCATGGGCGCATGGCCTGATTCGTATGTCCTTATGGCGAGGGCAATTGTGTGGCTAATCAGTCCTATTACAAGAGCGGATTTGGAATGTGCTTCAAGTGCGTTTTTCTTTATTGCATGATAGAGGGTAACGAGGAAAAAACTTAATATATAAAGAATTAATGTGGTAAAAACAAATAGCCGCATCTACCTTCCTTTTTCTTCTCCCCAGATAAATCTGTGCATCTGGAGCTGAAGCCTTACTTTAAGCCCATCTGCGAGTATCCATTTTGCAAGCTCTTGAGGATGCATGCCGGGATACACAGGGGCAAAAAGAATCTTTTGGATTTTATCCTTTATGCATGTTTCTAAAAAATCACGCGCAAACTCATAATCTCTTCTGTCTGCTATAACAAATTTTATCTCATCCTGCAATGTAATAAATCTGAGATTTTCCATGAGAAAACTTCCATCATGGCCGCTGGATGGGCATTTGACATCCACTATCTTTATGGCATCGGCATTGACCGGCTCAAGGGGTATGCTGCCGTTGGTTTCAACAAGTGTTTCGTAGCCGAGTTTCAACAGCCTGTTTATCAGCGCCGGCGTTTCTTTCTGTGACAGAGGTTCGCCGCCGGTAATTTCCGCCAGTTTGCAGTTGAATTTTTTTATCTCGCCGGTTATCTGTTCAAGGGAAAAATCTCCACCTTGCTCAGGAGTCTGGGCGTATGCGGTATCGCACCATTTGCACCTTAGATTGCAGCCCGCAAGCCTTATAAAAATACATGGAAGCCCTGCATATGTGGATTCGCCTTGAATACTGAGGAATATTTCAGATACCTTCAAAATATCTCCTAATGCCTGTTTTTAATCAGGGGAGGAAGATTTTCCAATATATATTCAAAAGAGGCATTGATTGTAATTCGCTCAAGGCTGCCGAAGTTTTTTGGAAAAGAGTAAAACGGCGCTGCCAGTCTTATGGCAGATAATGCTGCATCGTCAAGCATCGGGTAGCCGGAGCCCCTGATAAGTATTATCTCCTCTAATGTTCCGTCTTTTTTAATAATAAATCTAACCCACAGCCTTCCTGCCTGTCCGTCCCGCGCAGCCGCATCAGGATATTCCCATTCGTGGTAGATTTTTGACCTCAACACTTCAAAATATGAACTGAATCTGGACTCGCTGGTATCAAAAGAAATATCCCTCCCCTTTTCTCCAACAGGTATTTGTTTTTCGTATTCTTTGGACAGCTCTGAAATACGTTCCTTTGTTGGAAACAGGGTTAAAGGCTTTTCTTGTTTTAATGGAGCTTCCAGAGGCAATATCTTTTTCTTTTCCTCAGACCCCTGAGTTTCAGCATCAGGCTTTTTTTCCATAATCCTTTTTTCATTGGTCAATGGTTCTCTTTTTTCTTGTTTTACCGATAAAGCAGGTTTAATTTTACTGTTTGCAGGGGCAGGCTTTTGGCTTCTGACTTCCGGTTTCTTTTCTTGTATCTCTGCCGGTTTTGGCAACTCTATAACATCCACCGGTATCAATCTCGGCAAAACCTTTTTAGCTTCTCTTGCCTGCGGAACAACAAAAAGAATCCCTATATGAAGAACAATAGAAACCAGCAAGAAAAGAATAAGCCGGCTGTCGTCTGTAGTAACCCTTAAGATTTTTATTGACATAGATAAAACAATCCTGCAATAATAAAATTAAACCATTTGGAGATAACTTATGTTTGGAATAGGCACAACAGAACTTATCATTATCCTCGTAATCATTTTGATAATATTCGGCGTTGGGAAACTGCCCAGTATAGGCACAGGCATTGGTCAGGCCATAAGAAATTTTAAGAAGGCATCTTCTGAATCCGAAATTGATGTAACTCCCGAAAAAGAAAAATTAGAATCAGCGCCTTCCAAACCTGAAGAACCTGCCAAAAAAGTATAATTACCCTTTTTAATCCCAACTCAAGCGAGGCAAGATAAATGAGCCTGTTGGCTGACTCTTCCGGCTTTAGACCGGCCAGCCTGCTGCCGCCCAGCAACTGAACCCTCATATCATGTTCGGGCAGAGACGAGATGTCTTTGACCAGTTTTTTTATAAAGAGTAAAAGCTCCGCTTCTAATAACATCGGATTTGATAAGTTTTCAGAGAGGGATAAAATGGAGTAATAATCAAAGGTTAAAGATTCTTGATATTTGATTTTAAATTTGCTTTTACCGGCCAATCTCTACACTGAACTCCGTCGGTTCGCCGGAAACACCTTGAAAGATTATCATAAAGGGAACAGTCCCCTTAGGAGGTATTGCTCCATTTTTATCCTTAAACCTTTTTTCCAAATCTGCTGCGACTATAGTCTTTAATTCATCCTGAGCCACAATTCTTCCTGGCGCCACCCAGATGTCTTTTAGCGATTTTCCGGTTTTATCAAATATTATGCCGTGTATGCCTGCAATTTCTTTTGGCGCATCTAAATTGCTTACCACCTTTCCTTCTATGACAAACAAGCGGCCGAGAGAGGCATTGTTTATGTAATATCCTTTCATGCCGATAATATCCATTGTTTTTTGAGGCGCTGCGGGTTTGGTTAAAAAACCGGCGCCCATATTTAGATAAACGGCCCCTGCCCCAATCGCCAGCAGCAAGACAATTATTGCAGGAAAGATGATACGTGCGCTTAATTTTCTTTTTTCGGAAGAGATTTCAAATGAAGGCTCTTTTGCCTCTTCAAAACCGGCTACAGAGAAATCCTCTGTCGGCTCTTTGGAGATTGGGATCGGCGCAGTTCCCATGATTATAGTTTTTGCCTCTTGCTTTTGAGGGGCGCCCATGATCACGGTCTTTGCCTCTTCCCTTGAAGAAACTACAAACTCCTCTTCTGTCGGTGGAGGCTCTATCTCAAAGGATGTTTTTTCTGCTGCGGGTTCAAAACCTCCCTCAAAGCTGAAACCCGACGGTTCTACAGATGGGCCGGCCTCTTTTTTCCCTGTTCCAAATATCGGTTCTTCGCCGGTCTCAAAACCAAATCCAGTCTTTTCCACCTCCGGCTGCGGAGCCTCTGTTTTCTCCGAAAATGAAAACGGCGCTTCTTCCTTTGCAGGCACAGATGGAATGCCTATATCCCACTCCGATTTTTTTTCTTCCTGCTTTGGTTTTTCTTCAAAAGTGAAATCAACGCCCCATTGCGAGGGCTCTTGTTTTTTTTCTTCTTGTTTTGGCGGAGAGGGTTGTTCAGAAAAGCCGCCGAAGTCCATTTCCGGCGCTTTAGGGGAGGGTTCTTCAGGCGGCGGTGTAACCACAAAGACATTCTGGCATTTTGTGCACCTAACCTTTACGCCGGTTGGTTTTACCTTTGAATCATCAAGTTTAAATTTTGCATTACAGGCATCGCATTGAACTATCATTTTTTCTCCAAGTTCAATATTTCAGTGCAAAGCATAGCTTAACAAACAGACAATTGCAAGCGCATTTTAACTTATATCTGTCTACTCAAAATCACACAGAAGATTTACATTACCTTTGCTTAGCCGTTGTCGGGCATATATTGCTAAATGCGCAATAATCGCAATTCAGATAATCCGGTTTTGCAGTATAATCCCGTGCCCGTATGCCTGTGGCAACCTCATCTATCATATTCAAAACCTTTTCCATATGTTTCTCTTCAAAGACTGCCTTTCCGATAAGGCCTGACTCTAAAAAATGGAGTTCGCACCCGGCAGGAAGTTTTTTGAAATTTTCTTTGTATGCAAGGGCATAGAGCATAAGCTGGACGCTTTCCTTTGCTTTTTGATTGGCGTTTTTTTGCTCTCTTACATCAGAGGTCTTGAAATCAATGATATACGGTCCATCAGCCCTTTCTTCTATCATGTCCCATCTGCCTTTTAATCTATTTACGCCGAGGTCAACAACAAAGTCTCTTTCTATAGCCGCAGGGTTTATGCCGTGCTGCTCCTGTTCTTTGTAAAATCTCCTGATAGCCTCTTTGCCTGCCTCAAACCTCTGAACCTCATGCTCCTTTGTCACAAAGCCTGCGCTATGCCAGTTGGCAGTAAAAACTCCGATAAGTTCATCAAGTATTATTGAATTGCCATCGGCCTTTTTTCTGAAAAATGTGGAAACCGCCTCATGCATGGCCTTTCCGTACATAACCGTGTGATGCGGCAGGAGCGGCACCTTCAGGATATGGATATATTTATATTTTAACGGACAGGTGAGGTAGTCGTCTATTTGGTAGTAGCTTAAAGAAAGAGTAGCATCATCAGGCATGGGTGGAAGTAGTTGGGAGGAGGCAAGCCCCTCCCCTACAACAGGCGCAAATCTTTTTATGACCTCTATTGGTTTTGTTTTTACTGCCGCAGTTTCTGCCTTTGGCATATCAAGCGCTTCAAGAACAAACTGGCTTATCTTCTTTGCGCGGACACCGCCGTAGTCTGCTGCGCTGGTAAGGTAGAGCTCATTCATCGCTCTTGTCATACCCACATAAAAAAGCCGTCGTTCTTCCTGAAGGTGGAAATCGCCGGATGGGAGGATGTCTTTTATAAGCGCATCCGGCAGTTCTATCTGCTCCTTTCGCTCCCTTCTTGGGAATCTGTCGGCTACAAGGCTTACCATGAATACTACCGGAAACTCCAACCCCTTTGCTTTATGCACGGTTAAAACCTGCACCCAGTCTGCCTCTACATCGGGTTCAGCGGTTCCGGGATTGTCGCCTGCCTCCATCAGGATATTGAGATGCTCTACGAAAGAAGTTACCTTTTTGACTTGCAGGGTCGCCTCCATGTGCCGGGTCAGTTCAAAAAACCTTGCAATATTCTGTGCCTGTTCCACTGCGCCGGCAGAGTTTTCCTGTGAGAGTCTTGTAAGATAGCCTGTGTCTGTCAGGAATGAATATAAAACCTTGCCTACACTTTCAGTCAGCGCCATCTGGCTGTATTTGCCTATATCATGGATGAGTTTGGTGATGGCAGCCAATCCTTCCTGAGAGAGAGAGGCTATAGGCCATAGGCTATGGGCTATGGGTTTTTCTATTGCCCCTTGCCCCTTGCCCATAGCCTGTTCCTTCATCACATAATACAGCGGCTTATGGCTCCTCTGGGATAAATTATGACAGGGAACCAGGTCATTAGCCTTCAACTGATAGACCTCTGACGATGCGAGATGAAAGAGGCTCATACCGTCATTGAAATTTGTAATTGCCTTTAAAAAGGCAATCAAAAGCCGTATCTCTTCTCTGGAGTATAAACCCTGATTTCCGGAAAATCTGTGCGGTATGCCCTTTGATTTAAGCGCCGTTAAAAACGGCTCTGCATCGCTGTTTGCCCTGACAAGGATTGCAAAGTCTTTATACTTCAGGCTGCCTTTTTCCACCTTTTCTGCAATCATCGCTGCAACGGTTTCAGCCTCTTTTGTCAATGTATCAAAATGTAAATGCTTAACAGTGGCTATGGGCGCTGGGCTATGGGCGATTGGCTTTCCTATAGCCTCTTGCCTCTTGCCCCTTGCCTGTCTTTCCGCAATAAGCTTTTTATCTATCCCGCTTTTTACCTCAAGCCTGTCCGGGTTGTTGTGAGATATAAGCCTATATGCACAGTCAAGGATAGGCTGACAAGAACGGTAGTTTTTTGTAAGTGTAATAAGTTTTGCATCCGGATATAATTTCTGAAAACCCAGCACATTACTGATGGCAGCGCCGCGGAACTTATAGATGGACTGGTCATCGTCCGCCACAACATTGATATTTGCGTGTGCTTCCGCCAAAAGTTTTACAAGCTGAAATTGGGCATAGTTTGTATCCTGAAATTCATCAACAAGGATGTATCTGAATTTCTCCTGATACCGCTTTAAAATATGCGGCCTTGTTCTGAAAAGTTTTAAGGGCAGAACAACCTGGTCTCCAAAATCCATGTATCCATGCTCGGCCATAAGCTCCTGATATTTTGCATAAGTCTTCGCCAGTTCATCCTGCTGGGCTATTTCAACTTCTGACTCCTGACTTCTTCCGCCAGAGGCGGATGACTTCTTCAGCTTTTTCACATACTCAACATACTCATCTGTCCCCACATCCTCATCTTTTAGCCTGCTTATAAGCCCGGTGATGGCAGAAATATATTTTGTGGGATTGCCTAATGGACGATAATAATTCAGAGTAAATTCAAAAATATTCTCCTTTAAAAATATAATTCTCTCCGCTTCGCTCAACACTTTAAAATCAGGCGAGAGCCCAATCTCAAGGATGCTATCCCTTAAGACCCTGTCGCCGAATGAGTGAAATGTGGATATCCAGACATTGGAATAGCCATAAGGCACAAGCCTGTCAACGCGCTCCTCCATTTCTCCGGCAGCCTTTTCCGTAAAGGTGAGTGCGAGAATCTGATTTGGATTTACACCGCTCCCGATAAGATGGGCAATCCTGCGCGTTATGACCGTTGTCTTGCCGGTGCCGGCGCCTGCAATAATCAGCAAAGGCCCTTGACCGTGTGTTATGGCAGCGAGCTGTTCAGGATTTAATGTGTTTTCGTTCATAACTTGAACAAAGTGCTTGACAAGATTTCCATGTCCGTGCTATTGTTCATTGCATGAACAATAAAAACGGACATGCCCAAGGGACTCCCGAGGACTATCGCTCATTTCTTCTTTTAGACGAGATATCCAAGAACAACGAAGCAACACAGCGGGATCTAAGCAAAAAACTTGGGATTGCGCTTGGGCTTATCAATTCATACATAAAAAATCTCGCCTCGAAAGGTTATATTACCATATCCGCCATCCCCAGTAAACGATATAAATACTACCTTACGCCGGAGGGTTTTATAGAAAAGACCCGCATGACCTATCATCATCTCCAAAACTTTACCAATCTCTACCGTGTTGCGCGGCAAGACTTTCAAAGATTGTTCGGCGATCTTCAGAAAGACAATATAAAAAAGGTTGTATTTTGCGGCTCTGACGAAGTGGCGGAGATTGCATATATTACACTTCAGGAGTTTGAGATAAAGCTTCTTGCGGTAGTTGATGATGAAAAAGAAAATCAAATTTTCTTAGGCCAAACTATTAAGTCCGTTAAAGATGTAAAAGCCATGAACTACGACCGCATCATCGTTGCCAGTTTTTCAAGAGAGAAAGAACTATATTCTGAACTGTTGCAAGCCGGTGTGCCGTCTAATAAAATACTGGTAAGAAGTCCGGGGCAGAGGCTTCTTGAATAGTTGAAAATCAGCCTCGCAGGAGGTTTCATCATGGTAAGAAAAACCTTGTTTGCAGCATGGTGTTTGTTCCTTATCCCGGCTGTTCTTGCCGCGCCATCCTCTGCAGGGGAGACCGGCAGGGTTATCACAGGGAAGCTGAACATCAATGAGGCATCCAGGCAGGATTTTTCACTTTTGCCCGGCATTGGAGAAAAGACGAGCCACAGGATAGTAAAATATCGTGAGG
>CAZVZI010000038.1:8093-9472 GCA_964631455.1 uncultured Thermodesulfobacteriota bacterium
TCAAGGGGATAGGCAATGCGGTTTTTAATAAGATAAAGGACCACCTGGCTACAACAGGAAAAAGCGACCTCAAGGTGCTCATAGACATCAACACAGCGACGGCTCCGGCGCTGACAGCATTGCCGGGAATATCCGAAAAAGACGCCTTTGCCGTTATTGAGTATAGAAAGAAAAACAAGGGCTTTAAGAAGATAGAGGATATTCAACTGGCTGGCATAGGCAAACAAAAATTTGAGGAGATAAAGGATTTAATTACGGTTGTGGAGCTTAAACCTACCAAGGGAAGGCATTGAAACTCAATGGAAAAAACGAACTTGCTGAGCAAAATAAATGAACGTACCGCAAAGATAGGCATCATCGGCCTCGGATATGTAGGATTGCCTATCGTCTTGAGATTCTGTGACGAGGGATTCAAAGTCATCGGATTTGATGTAGACGATACAAAAGTGAAAAAGCTGATGAGCGGCGGTTCGTATATAAAACATATCCTCTCTGAACATATAAAGAAATGCATAGATGGAGGCATTTTTGAAGCGACAAGCAATATGCAGAGGCTAAAAGAGGCGGATGCCATAATCATCTGTGTTCCTACGCCGCTTACCGACAAAAGAGAGCCTGACATGCGGTATGTGGAGAATACCGCAAAAGAAGTAGCCAAAAACTTAAGAAAAGGACAGCTTGTATCCCTTGAGTCAACCACCTATCCGGGAACGACAGAAGAGTTATTACTGCCGCTCTTTCAGGAAAAGGGACTCAAGGTCGGCAAAGATTTCTTTTTGGTCTTTTCTCCGGAAAGGGAAGACCCCGGCAGGAAGGATTTTACCACCGCAACAACCCCTAAGGTGGTTGGCGGCGTAACAGGGCAATGTCTGGATGTCGGTGCTGTGCTATATTCCAGTATCGTTAACCGAGTGATAAAGGTCTCCAATCCGAAAGCCGCCGAGATGACAAAGTTGTTAGAAAATATTTACAGGGCTGTGAACATAGCTCTTGTCAATGAGCTCAAGATGCTGTGCGACAGGATGGGTGTTGATATTTGGGAGGTGATAGATGCTGCAAAGACAAAACCGTTTGGTTTTCAGGCGTTTTATCCCGGCCCCGGCCTCGGCGGCCATTGCATACCTGTAGATCCATTTTATTTAACATGGAAGGCTCGGGAATATGATTTTTCCACACGGTTTATAGAGCTTGCCGGCGAGATAAATTCCTCTATGCCATACTATGTGGTTCACAAGGTGATGGAGGCGTTGAATGAACAAGGTAAAAGCCTGAAAGGCGCTAACATACTGGTTTTGGGGGTAGCCTACAAAAAGGATGTTGATGATATGAGGGAATCGCCGTCCGTGCATCTCATTGAACTTTTAATGAAAAAAGGGGCA
>CAZVZI010000039.1:0-7575 GCA_964631455.1 uncultured Thermodesulfobacteriota bacterium
GAGACGAGATAATAAGGTTTATTTCTGAGCATAAGGCTGAATTTGAGCAAAACTTCGGAGTAACAAAGATAGGTTTCTTTGGACTTCCCCCGGTTTAATAGACACAATTAAAGGTAAAAATAGAAGCAAAGGAGGAGGTGTCTATGACAAACCGGAGGTATGCGGAAGAGTTCAAGTCTGAGGCAGTCAAGCAAGTGCTTGAACGGGGCTACAAGGTAAGGGATGTATCAGAAAGGCTTGGCATATCGGCAAAGAGCATGTATGTATGGTTGAGAGAGGCAAAAGGCAATAACGGCAGGAAAGGCAAACATAGCACAGAGGAGTTAAAAGTAGAGAATCTGCGGCTTAGATCCGAGCTTAAGCGAGTTGAAGAAGAGCGGGACATACTAAAAAAGGCCGCAGCGTACTTTGCCAAGACATCCCGGTAAGCTACGCATTCATCCGTGAACATCGGCATGAATTTAAAATAGTGTCAATGTGCCGTGTTATGAGGGTGCCGAGAAGCGGTTATTATGCATGGCTTAAAGAGCCACAGTCCAATAGAAACAAAGAGGATGAGCGGCTTTTTGAATTGATTCAGGGATTTTATGAGGCAAGCGGGCAGTCTTACGGCAGTCCGCGGATAACCAAAGACCTGCGGGAAATGGGAGAGCGCTGCGGTAAAAACCGTGTGGCGAGGCTGATGAAACAAGCAGGACTAAAGGCAAAGACGGGATATAAGCGTCCCCGTTACAAGGCAGGCAGGGCTGCCAAAACATCAGACAATCTGCTTAGGGCAGGTGAGCCCTTATGAGTTTGAAAAGGCGGCTTCTTGTGGTAGTCTATAAATGTCTACTAAATCGGGGGAAGTCCATACATACTTCTTTGGCCCCCAGACAAGTTCACCGGCAAAGGCCTCAAAGGAAAAAGAGACTAAAAGGGTAAATAAAAATGCTGTTAAAATTTTTTTGTTGAACATAATACACCTCCTTTTTATATAATCCCTTACTTCTCTTTATCCCATCTTTGTCAGACACACCCTTACTGCGTTTGCAAATTCCGCGCCTGTTTGAAACCGGTCTTCCGGTTTTTTCGCCAGCGCCTTGTCAATAAGTTTCTGCAATATGGGCGGCAGGTCTTTTCTGTGCTCATACAAGGGCTGCGGCACGACATTGGCGATCTGATACATGATAGTTGTTATCGTGTCGCCTGTAAACGGTTTTTCGCCTGTTAAGAATTCATAGACTATCACGCCGAGGGAAAAGAGGTCGCTCCTGCCGTCAACCTTTTTCCCTGCAAGCTGTTCAGGAGACATATAGCTTGGCGTTCCCATGACAACGCCGGTCTTTGTCTGGGAAGACGACTGAATTTTTGCTATGCCAAAATCAGTTACCTTTATCTCCCCTTTTTCCAGCATCATGATATTCGCAGGCTTTATGTCTCTGTGAACTATACCATTTTTGTGGGCATAATCAAGCGCCTCGCAAACCTGGCCTATAATCTTTAACGCTGTCTTGGGCGGCAGAAGGCCTGTCTTTTTGCACCACGGCTCAAGGGTTTTGCCGCGCAATATCTCCATTGCAATATATGCGAGGTCGGATTCCTCCCCGCATTCATATATAGTCACGATGTTCGGATGTTTGAGATTGCCGGCGCTCTCCGCCTCTCTGAAGAAACGTTCTTTCACAGCCTCTCTGGTATCCGCATCAATCTCGTCAAAATGAGCGGTCTTTATTGCAACCTCTCTTTTCATTTTCGGATCAAATCCTTTATACACAACGCCCATCGCGCCCCTGCCGAGCTCTTCCACAATGTCATATTTGCCGATGGTCGGCTTTTCCATCCCCTCCATGACCATGGTGCCGCCTGCGGCCGCCTTTTGTCCCTGCCACACGCCTGTAGTCGCCACGGCAGTTAGTTTTTTGACACGTTCGGCAATGTCTTTATATTTCTTGTCAGTCTTTGCAATATGCTCATACACTGACTTTGCCTGTGTCGGCATCCTCTTTCTCTCAAAATCCAGACCGAGATTGTATAGCGCGTCCTTTACCTCGTCATTGACACGGGAAATGGCCTTGAATTTATCAAATGCCATATCCAGCATGCCCTTGCCCTGAAAGGTAAGGCCGAGAAGCCTGTTAGCCTCATCGCTCTCCTCGGTTACGACCTGTTTTTGCCTTTCCACTGTAAGGTATCTTCCGGATGTAATGGCAATATAATTAAAAATCAGAATTAACGTCGGATATGTCAGGTTAAGCCATAGGCCGTAAGATGCGTATGTAAATAGAATGGCGCCTGCATATGCAATAACAAGCCCGGCGCCGATATAAGCGCCCATCTTTGCGCCGAGTCTCGGCAGCAGAAATGCGGTCAAAAGCCCGAAAAAGAGGGTCATGCCGAAACCGAACAGGTCTGCCCATATAGGCTTGCTTACAAAGTTGCGGTTTAATATATTTGAAATTATGGTCGCCTGGCGCTCTATGCCGGGGAATACCGGGCTAACCGGGGTTGCCTCCACATCTGCCACGCCCAGACCTGTAGAGCCTATGAGCGCTATCTTATCCTTAAATGCCCTTGCGTCTATTTTGTCGTTCAGCACGTCATAAAAAGAGTAGTTTGGGAATGTCTTTGGCGGGCCGTAATAATTTATAAACATCTGCATATTGATTGTTGCAGGCAGCAATTGATTTTTAAGGAACAGCTCTCCCTGAGGGTCAATCCATACATCCTCTTTTGCTGCACCGATAAAATTAGCCGCAACGGCTAAAGAAAACGATGGATACAGCCTGTCGCCGTAATTTACAACAAGCATATCGTATCTTGATACCCCGTCCGTGTCAGGAAATCTGTTTATATGGCCCATGTCTATGGCTGCCTTGCTTAAACGCGGTATAGACCAGACTATCCTGGAGGCCGAAGGCGCTGGAACAGGATTGGCTTGGATTGCAGCCCTTGCAACCGTATCAGGTATTTCCTCGGCGCCTATTGTCTTCTGCATGCCTGAACCGAAATCAAAGGCGATCGGCAGCACAACATTATGACCGGCCTCCATTGCCAAACCAAGTTTTTCATCCCGGTTCATATCTGTCTTTATCTTCTCAATCTCGCCTGAAAATTCGCTGCCTCCCCTTGCCTTTTCAAGGCCGAATTCATAGAATTTTTTTTCTAAAGTGTCAATGATAATCAGGCCGCTGGCCTCTTCAGGCTCTGAAAAAATTATATTCAGGCCTATAACCTTTGCCCCTGCATCGCTGACCTTTTTTATGACATCCGCTATCCTTGTCCTCGGCCACGGCCACCTGCCGAGTTTTGCGATTGATTCGTCGTCTATTGCAACTATGGCTATGGCCTCGCTGGCCTTGTTGGGCGGAAAAAGCCTCATTCTGAGGTCATAGCTCTTGAGCTCGATTGTTTCGAAAAAACCTATTTTTGCGTAAAAAAATATGCAGAATAAAACCGTGAGGGTTACGCCGATAATTATATCAGGTGTTTTTTTGGAGAGCTTCATAAATTAAATACAGGCAATGGGCAATAGGCTATCGGCAATAGGAAAGCCCATGGCCTGCCGTCTCTTGCCTGTATGTATCATAGGGGGCTTGCTTTTGCAACAGGTTTGTATTGGCCTAAAGTCATCTTGCCACCCTCATAAATCAGATAGCTGAATTCCTTGACCCAATCTCCTGGATTGGCATAAACCCCCTTTTTGCCGTTCGCGGACATTTCTGAGGCTTCCGGTACATGGGAATGGGCAAAAACAACAACATCAAAGCCTTGCTGTATTTTTTCGCTTGCAAATTCTCTCTGGAGGTTATCAAGGGCATCGCCCCTTTTATGATTTCTGCGGCTCCTTTTTGACAATATCATTGCGACCTTCCAGGCAAAGACAGGGGGCATGATTTTGATAATCCTGCCGGCAAATCCGCTCCTTAAAAACCTTCGCCAGATTTTATAGCTTATACTATGTTCTACAATGTCCCCATGGGCAAGAAAAAATCTTTTCCCGTCCAGGCTTATATCTGCCGAATCAGGATATACCTCGCCGCCTAATATTTCTTTAAAAAACGGCGCTACGGAAAAATCGTGATTACCTTCAACATAGATTATCTCTGTTCCCTGTTGTTTAAGCCTTTTAAATTGGCTTAATACGGGAGAGTAATGGTATTCAAGAATTTCATTATAGCCTGTCCAGAATTCAAACAGGTCGCCGAGGATAAAGAGTTTGTCAATGTTGTTTAAGGTTTCCAGAAAAGAACAGAGGTTTTTTTGATTGGGGTCGTCCAGACCTTTTAGATGCGCATCCGCGATGAATATAGCTTTCATTTTATCTTTAACGCCTTCAACGCAGCCTTTCGCATAACATCTACCGGTGCGTCAAGTCCTGTCCAGAGTTTGAAGCTCAGCGTACCCTGATGGATCAACATGCCAAGTCCGCTATGGGTTGTTAATCTGAGTTTTCTCGCCTGTTGCAGCATCATGGTTTCCAAAGGATTGTAGACAATATCCGATACTATGGCTGTTTTGGGCAGCGCTTCCAATGGAGTTTGCAAGGCTTTGCTCTGTTTCATACCAACAGACGTTGTATTTACCAACAGATTTGCGCCATGAAAATATTCTTTAAGTATATTTTTATCAAGGCCAATGGCTTCAAATTTTACGGATGGAAATTTATTTTTAAACGTCTTCACAAGAGAAACAGCCCTTGCAAGAGTTCTGTTTGCAACCGTGATTGCCTTTGCCCCCTTTTTAGCCAAGGCCGCCAATATTCCTCTTGCGGCCCCGCCGGCGCCGAGGATTACAATGTTTTTGCCTTTAGGGTTAAAATCCAATTCTTGTTTTAGCGATGACAGATAGCCATAACCGTCAGTATTGTGGCCTATGAGCCGTCCGTTTTTATTGACGATTGTGTTCACTGCGCCGATGAGTTTAGCATCTTCTGAGATCTCGTCGAGTAATTTTATCACAGCCTCTTTATGAGGTATGGTGATATTGACGCCAACCATACCCATCTCTTTTATTAAGCCGACGGCTTGTTTCAGCTCCGAAGGTTTGACCTCGAGCGCGATATAAATCATATCCGGCCCCAGAGCCTTTATCGCAGCATTATGCATTGCAGGTGAAATGGAATGGCTTATGGGGCAGCCGAATATGCCTAAGATTTTAGTTTTGCCGAGGATATTCATTTCAATATTCTCTTTGTTTTCTCAACATCTTTTCTTATCTGAATTGCTAATTCGTGAATACTTTTAAAAACCTTCTCGCCCCGCAGCCTTTGTATAAACTCAATCTTTAGTTTTCTACCATAGATATTTCCCTTGAAACCAATGATATGCGCTTCAACAGCGCGTTTTTTAACGCGAAAGGTGGGGGCAAAACCTATATTGGCAGCTCCTTTGTATATCCTATTGCCCAGCCATACGCGGACTGCATATATGCCGTCTTTTGGTATAATCTCATTATGAACCGAAACATTTGCCGTTGGAAACCCGAGGTGTTTTCCAATATTTCTTCCTCTGACAACCTTTCCTGATACTGCATACGGCCTTCCTAAAAGACTCGCAGCCTCTTTTATCTTGCCGTCTGTGACATATTCCCGTATCTTTGAGCTGCTTACAATCACTTCTCCTTTTTTGCATGCCGGGATTACACGAACATCAAAGCCAAACTTTCTGCCGAATTCTTTTAAATGCCCGATGGTGCCTGCCCTTCCCTTTCCAAATGCATAATCATGGCCTACCCAGACCTCTCTTGCCTTTAACCGCCGCACCAGTGTGCCTTCTACAAATTCCCTTGGATGCTGGGAGGCAAATTCCTTTGTAAATCTGGCAAGGACTAAATAGTCTATGCCGGACGCCTTTATCAATTCTATCTTTTCTTCCAGTATCGTAAGGAGCGGCGGGCTTTTGTGCGGCGCAACCACTTTTAAAGGATGAGGCTCAAATGTGTAAACGATTGATGGGAGTTTTAATTTTTCAGCCCTATCCTTGACTGCATTTAAAACCTTCTGATGTCCTCTATGAACACCGTCAAAATTGCCGATGGTGACAATGGGTGATTTGATATTTTTTAGTTTTTTGATGTCTTTGATAAGTTGCATACGCGTTTATAGCGTTATAGCAGGGTGCATTATAGCGTAAACGCAATAACGCCATAAACGCTACAACAGTTTTTTCACCGCCTCTTCAATCCGCTTCAGCCCTTCTTTTATATTTTCCATTGATGTGGCATAGGCCAAGCGGATGTACCCCTCGCCGCCAAATGCCTCTCCTGGCACAACTGCAACCTCTGCCTCCTCCAGCAAGAATTCCGCAAGGTCTGCTGAAGAGTTTATCGCCTTTCCATTGAACCTCTTTTTCAGAAGTTTTGAAATGTTTGGAAACACATAGAACGAACCTGGCGGAAGCATGCAGCGGATACCTTTTATGGCATTAAGGCCGTTGACAATCACCTTTCTTCTTTTATCGAATTCTATTCTCATCTCCTCCACCGCATCCTGCAGCCCGTTAAGAGCCTCTACCGCTGCCTTCTGGCTGATAGATGTCGGGTTTGATGTAGACTGACTCTGGATATTGGTCATTGCCTTGATGAGTTCTTTCGGCCCTGCCGCATAGCCTATGCGCCAGCCTGTCATGGAGTATGTCTTTGACACGCCGTTCAATACAATGGTCTGTTTTTTTATCTCATCTGAAAATGATGCTATGGAGACAAAGGGATGATTGTCGTAGCAGAGCTTTTCATATATCTCATCCGATATTATGAATACTCCCTTTTTTGCCGCGATGTCCGCAATGGCCTTTAACTCTTCGGGCATATACGCCGCGCCTGTCGGATTTGACGGGCTGTTTATCACTATCGCCTTTGTTGCAGGCGTTATAGCGTTTTCAAACTCATCCGGCGTTATCTTAAAGCCATTTCCCTCGCGGCTCGGCAATATTACAGGGATTGCGCCGCTTATCGCAACCATCACCGGATACGACACCCAGTAAGGCGCAGGGATAATCACCTCGTCGCCTTTTTCAAAAAATGCCAGAGATAGATTAAAGAATGACTGTTTGCCGCCGCAGGATACGAGGATTTCTTCCCGCGCGTAGGTGAGATTATTGTCCTTATTGAATTTTTCTATTATGGCATCCTTGAGATCATCTATTCCGCCAACGGCAGTGTATTTTGTAAAACCTGATTTGATGGCCTTTATGGCTGCTTTCTTTATATTGTCAGGAGTGTCAAAATCGGGTTCGCCCGCGCCAAAGTCTATAACATCCCAGCCCTTTGCCTTCATGGCCTTTGCCTTTGCAGTAATGGCAAGCGTCGGCGATTCCTTCACATCCTGCATACGTTTTGCAAGTTTTATTAGCATAATCAAAACTTCTCCTTCAGCATTTTTGCCACATGGGGCGGGACAAAGCAATCGAATCTTCCGCCGAGTCTGGCAATCTCTTTGATGAAGCGCGAGCTTAAATATGCGTAGCCTTCCGCTGTCATCATGAATACGGTTTCAATATCCGAAGCCAGTTTTCTGTTGGTGAGCGCCATTTGGAATTCATATTCAAAATCCGAGATGACCCTTAAACCCCTCAATATAGTATTGGCCTTTTTTTT
>CAZVZI010000039.1:7585-9155 GCA_964631455.1 uncultured Thermodesulfobacteriota bacterium
CTATGAGCAGGCAATCAAAACTTTCAACTTTCACGTTCTTATATTTTTTTAGCGCATCCTTTACCATTTTTATCCTTTCATCCACAGTAAAGAGCGGTTCCTTGACAGGACTTTCTGCAATGGCTACTACAAGCCCGTCAAATAGCTTCAGCCCCCTTTCTATAATATCAAGGTGGCCGTTTGTTATGGGGTCAAATGTTCCTGGGTAAACTGCTATGCGGTTTTTCATTGAAAATACCTCTTTCTGTCATCCCCGAATGCCTCTATCGGGGATATGGTTTAAGAAAACCGGATTCCCGATAAAACCTTCGGGAATGACAAAATAAAGCAACATTTTCATACCCCCTTTGTGAGCCAATGGCTCATGGATGTTTCATTTGAAAATACCTCTTTCTGTCATCCCCGATTGTTTCTATCGGGGATATGTATTGTTTGTTGTCTATACTTCAAAACCATATTCCCGATTAACCCCCGACAGAAACATTCGGGGGCAGGCTCTTCGGGAATGACAAAATGAAGCAACTACCTGTTTTTATAGAACGACACTACCGTATCTCCGTATCTCCTTCTGTCAAAGAGTTCAATGACATTCAATTCGCCGTCCCATATCATTCTCTTGGATGACTCGGCAACGATAATACCCCCTGCCGCAAGAAGCCTATTGTCAGCTATGGTATTGAGCGTTTTGCCTGTCTGCGATGCAATGTAAGGCGGGTCTATAAATATCAGGTCAAACTGCTCGCCTCTCTTTGCGCTTTGTTCTAATGCTGAAATTGCGTCTTTTGCGATGATAGAAGCCTTATCTGTAAAAGCGCACAGTTCCAGATTTTTCTTTATAACCTGAATAGCCTTCGGACTGCTGTCAATAAACGACGCCCTTTCCGCCCCTCTGCTCAATGCCTCTATGCCCATAGCGCCTGTTCCGGCAAAGATATCCAATACCCTTTTAAACCGGAATCCGTCGCTATCCGGCTGCTGCAAGATATTGAATATCGCCTCCCTTACCTTATCTGTTGTGGGTCTTATAGACATTCCTCTGAAAGAGGCAAGCCTTCTCCCTTTTGCTGTTCCTCCTATTATGCGCATTTGTTAAAAAAGAGTCGGAGAGTCAAAGAGTCAGAGAAAAACTTTGACTCTGTGACCCACTGACTCTCTCTTTCAACTGTGTTTTGCCGGTATGCCCATAATCTTTACCGAGATAAGACGGTTCCTGGGGCCGTCAAATTCTGAAAAATAGATTGCCTGCCACTGGCCGATGGCAATTCTTCCCCTGTTTATCGGGATTGTAACGCTGTTGCCGATAAGGAGGGATTTGAAATGCGCATGGGCATTTCTGCCATAATCCCCTTTATTGTGGCGGTAAGTAGGTTTGTTAGGCACAGTCTCGTTCAAAAAGTCATGAAGGTCTTTTGCCAATTCGGGATCAGCATTGTTCAGATGGATGCTCGCCGTTGTATGGCCTGTAAATATGGTGGCAGTGCCTTCATATATACCGCTTTCATGGACAATAGCCTCCACCATGCCGGTAATATTTATATCCTCGCTCTTCTGTGTAGTCTGAAGCCTGATT
>CAZVZI010000040.1:0-9113 GCA_964631455.1 uncultured Thermodesulfobacteriota bacterium
AGTTTTGAAAGTTCTTTGTTGTCGGCAACACGCACAACGGTTAGTAACCGTTTCAAACTTTCATTAGCAAAACCGGTCAGTGCAAGCAAAGCACGGAGACCATTTTCTTTTTCTACGAGTAAGTTTTCAAAAAAATCTTTTTTTAGTCCGTCAGTTTCAATTTTGTTTTTTAGAACGAGGAGCGTTTCTTTGAGAGAGTTAATGTAACTCTCATATTTTTCCTGGAAAACAGGATTGTAGAAATAGAAAGTATTCTTGTCTATTACGGTCTTAAATTTCGTGTCGTTTTTGTTTTGCATAGTCAAAGGTAAAAATTCTGTCCGTCATTCCAAAAGTTTGTTTTGCACAACGGTTATTTTAATGTGACACATAACTACTTTATCGCCTTTGCCCCAATATCCTTCCGATAATGTGCCCCTTCCCACTTTATCTTCGTAACCGCCCCATAGACTTTGTTCATAGCCCTTTTTATCCCAACGCCCATGGCAGTTACGCCGAGAACTCTGCCGCCTGCTGTCACAAGTTTATCGCCATTTATTGCAGTTCCGGCATGAAAGACAACAACATCTTTTAGCTTGGACGCTTCTTCAATGCCTTTTATCTCTTTGCCTTTTTCATAATCTCCGGGATACCCCTTTGATGCCATAACAACACATAAGGCAACCTTGTTTTCACAATTGAGCTTTATCTTAGACAACTTTCCTTCAACTGCTGTAAAAAGCACATCCACCAAGTCGTTCCTGAGTTTCATCATTATTGGCTGAGTTTCAGGGTCGCCAAAACGGCAGTTATATTCCAGAACTCTTGGCCCGTCATTTGTAACCATAAGCCCTGCATAGAGAACGCCTTTATAAGGCCTTCCCTCTTTTTCCATTGCCTTTACAGTCGGAATCATTATCATGCTCATTATCTCTTGTTTTAGTTTCGCGTTTATTATAGGCGCCGGAGAGTATGCGCCCATGCCGCCTGTGTTTGGGCCTTTGTCTCCGTCAAATGCCGCCTTATGATCCTGGCAAGGAGGCAGAGGGATAACTGTCTTGCCGTCGGTTATGGCCAGAAATGACACCTCGTGGCCTTTTAAAAATTCTTCTACGATTATCCTGTCGCCGGCTTTGCCAAATTCCCTTTTCTCCATTATAAGCTTTATTGCGTCAAGGGCATCCTCTTTTGTTTTACAGATTATAACTCCCTTGCCTGCCGCAAGGCCGTCTGCCTTGACAACCAGTGGAAGGCTGTGTTCCTTTACATAGTCTTTTGCGTCTTTTGGATTTTTAAATACCTTATAAGCTGCTGTTGGTATCCCATATTTCTGCATAAGGTCTTTGGCGAAGACCTTGCTCCCCTCTATCTCTGCCGCCTTTTTTGAAGGGCCAAAGATCCTAATCCCTTTTTCTTCAAAGCTGTCAACTATACCTAACGTTAAAGGCAGTTCTGGGCCAACAACCGTAAGGTCTATCTTTTCCTTAACAGCAAATTCTCTAAGGCCGTTTATATCCTCAATCTTTATGGGAACACACTCTGCCAGTTTAGCAATCCCTGGATTTCCGGGCGCGCAGAAGATTTTTTTTACCTTGCTGCTTTTGGCAATCTTCCACACAATGGCATGTTCACGGCCGCCGCTTCCTACAACTAATATATTCATCTTTAAAAAACTCTCCCCGCTAATCCTTTTTTAATATTTCCTTTATTTTTAACATCAGGTCGTCTGTCCAAAAAGGGCTCCCCTTCTGAATAAAGGCCATGACATGCAGGTCATACCACTTTGGCTCCAGAATTATGTCATCAATAAGGTCTTTGCCGGTGGTTACTATGGCAGGAAGTTTTTTCCCTGTGTCTGCAATCCGTTGTAAAAACTCCTCTCCATCCATAGTGGAATTGGGATCTTTTGGGTTTTTAAGGTGCAGGTCAACCACTACAAGCGCAACCTTATTTTTTTCTATAATACCCAATGCCTCAGGGCCGTTTTGCGCAATAAAAGGTTTAAACCTGTTTTTTATAAGCACATTTTCCGCCATCTTTCTGACAAGACCGTCGTCATCAACAATGAGAATCGGTTCACCAGCGCCTGTGCTCGATGCGGCAGCTTCTGTCGCTATTTCTTCAATTGGCTGTCCGACAACAGGTCGGAAATTATCACCGTCCTTTTCCAATTTAATGTGTGTGCCGCATTTTACACATACTACCTCTTCTCCGTTTTTCCACTTTAAAAAAAGGGCTATGGGAACCCATAAACGAAACTTTGTTCCGCATTTTGGACATTCTATTTCAACAGGATTCTTTTCTGCCATGATATCTCATATAACCCGTATTATCCATATCTGTCAAGGATTTTCAATTTGTATGTATTGCCTTTCAACCATGCCTTTGCTATTATTTTAAAGATATCAGGTTGGTGGAAATTTTGTAAAATGATGATACCGCAAAATCACTACGATGTAATCGTCATCGGCGCCGGTCATGCCGGGTGCGAAGCTGCGCTGGCGTGTGCGCGCATGGGGCTTAAAACCCTTGTGTTTACCATGAACCTTGACACCATTGGCTTCATGTCGTGCAATCCTGCAATCGGCGGGATCGCCAAGGGGCATTTGGTGCGGGAGATTGATGCGCTCGGCGGAGAGATGGCAAGAAATATTGATGCCACCGGAATTCAGTTCAGGACGCTTAATTCCAGCAAAGGCCCGGCTGTTCGCGCCACACGCGCGCAGGCAGACCGGCAGTTATACCGGCTCAGGATGAAATCTGTGCTTGAATCACAGAAAAATCTGCACATCCGGCAAGCGCTGGTAGAGAAGGTTTTGACAGCAGATGGCAAGGTGTCCGATATTCTCACAAATATCGGCGAGACATTTCATGGCCGGGCCGTTGTTATCACAACCGGCACATTTTTGCGCGGGCTCATTCATATCGGTTTGAATAATTTTCCAGGAGGCAGAGCAGGAGACATGCCGTCCGTAAATCTTTCTCTTTCACTGAAAGAACTTGGCCTTGCGATGGGGCGACTGAAAACCGGAACCTGTCCGAGGTTGGATGCAAAGACCATAGATTTTTCAAAATTAGAAGCGCATGCAGGCGATGATCCGGCGCCGCCTTTCTCTTTTTCCACAAAGGAAATTAAAAATAAGCAGATTCCGTGCCACATCACCTATACAAATCCCGAAACACATAGCATTATCAAAGGCAATCTTGACCGCTCCCCGCTCTACAGCGGAATAATTCAGGGAACAGGGCCGAGGTATTGTCCGTCCATTGAGGACAAGGTTATCCGGTTTTCCGACAAAGAGCGGCACCAAATATTCCTTGAGCCGGAAGGGTATGACACGAATGAGATTTACCCCAATGGCCTTTCTACAAGCCTTCCGGTAGATGTACAGGTGAAATTTTTAAGGACAATCAATGGGTTAGAGCAGGTAGAGATACTGCGCCCGGGCTATGCCATTGAGTACGATTATGTTGATCCGACCCAGTTGAAGCCGAGCCTTGAGACAAAGGCCATAGAAGGCCTATTTCTTGCAGGCCAGATAAACGGCACATCCGGCTATGAAGAAGCAGCGGCTCAGGGGCTTGTTGCAGGAATAAATGCCGGGTTAAAAATACAAGGCAAACCGCCTCTTTTGCTTGACCGCTCCGAGGCATATATCGGGGTTATCATAGACGACCTTTTACAAAAGGGACGAAGGAGCCTTACCGGATGTTCACATCGCGGGCGGAATACCGGCTTCTCTTGCGCGAGGATAATGCGGATTTACGCTTGAGTGAAAAGGGGTATGAGGCTGGGCTGGTGAGGGATGAGGATTATGGAGAATTTCAGGTCAAGAAAACCGCCATAGAAAGTGAAATGGCAAAACTGGAAAACACCAAGATTACTCCGAATGAGGCGATAAATAACCTGTTCAAGAAATTAGGACTTGACGATATAAAAAAGTCCACAACGCTTAAAGAACTTTTAAGAAGGCCAGGGGTTTTTCTGGCAACAGCATACGAACTTATGCAGTGGGAAAACCTGCCCGAACTAAAAATTATAGAACAACTTGAGATAATGATTAAGTATGAGGGATATATAAACCAGCAGATGGAGCAGGTGAAGCGGTTTAAAAACATGGAAGGGGTAAAAATACCGCAGACTTTATCGTTTGACGAGGTGAGCGGCCTTTCAAAAGAGGTGCGGGAAAAACTCATAACCATAAAACCGGAGTCCATAGGCCAGGCCACGCGGGTATCCGGCGTAACCCCTGCAGCGATTTCCATGCTTTTGATACATTTGAAGAAAATGGGTTATAGGCTATAGGCAATGGGTAATGGGCAGGAAATAAAAGAACTTTTAAAAACAGGCGCAGCAGAACTTGAAATTGCCATAGGAGACAAAGAATCTGCTTTATTTCTGCAATATCTCTTTGAACTCAAAGAATGGAACGAAAAGATAAACCTTACTGCCATTACAGATGACCGCGACATCATCATACGGCATTTTCTTGATTCATTGACGCTTATCCCATTTCTGGCCAATCAAAAAAGCCTCCTTGACATAGGCTCAGGCGCAGGATTCCCCGGCATCCCTTTGAAAATAGTCCTCCCCCATCTGCAAGTAGCGCTCATTGATTCGGTAAATAAGAAGGTAATTTTTATGAAGCACATCATCAGAACTCTCGGATTGGAGCAGATAGAAGCTGTTCACGCAAGGGGAGAAGATAAGGCAGTTGTAAAAAAATTCGGTTTATCGTTTGATGTGGTCGTCTCCCGCGCATTTGCAGAACTTGGTAAGTTTTTAGAAATAGCGGCGCCCTACACAAAAAAAGACGGCACGCTTCTGGCAATGAAAGGACCGAAAGGGATTGAAGAGGTAAAGGTGCTCAAACGGCTTAAAGATATAGAATATATTGGGGCCAGAGAAGTGAAAGTGCCGTTTTCGGATATGACAACAACTATTTTGAGTTTTAAAAAGATTGGGTGAATCAACCATAACCCTGAAAGATTGTTCCACGTGGAACAATGCAACCAATAACACATTGTTGACAAGATAAATTTGGGTTTTTTCGTAAAAAAGTTGATTTTATTTAAAAGCTCTATTTAAAAGCGGCATGTGAATTTTTCAGTCAAAACAAAGCCTTGCCGTGCATCTTTGAGGCCCCAGCGCCTTCGAATTTTTTCTGTACAGGCAGGTTTCCAGAGACTTTGTCACGGCAAGTTCAGTGGGGTCTGAGTTTTACTGATTTTACTTTACCCTGCCGTTCTATAGACAATATACAAATGTTTTGGCTGAAAAATTCACATGCCGCTTTTAGGTTGCCTTTCAACTAAAATACGAAGGAATTTAAATTTGTATCGTCTGCCATCCTCCGCTGGCGGGGGCAGTGGGGATGTTCCACGTGGAACATTACTGCTTATGCCAATTTTATCCTTGAAAATTCAAACCCGTATGATAAACTTCCTTGAAAATTGAGGGTGCAATAACAACAAATTATGGCAAAGATAATAAGCATATCAAATCAAAAAGGCGGTGTGGGCAAGACCACTACTGCGGTGAATCTGGCGGCATCCATTGCCGCTGCGGAAAAGAGGGTGCTGCTCATTGATTTTGATCCGCAGGGCAATTCCACCAGCGGCGTGGGGATTGGGAAGAACGGTTCAAAGGACGGCATCTATCAGGCCATCATTCAGCACAAAGGTTTGAAGGATGTTATCCAGGATACGGAACTTGCCTTTCTCAAGACCGTGCCTTCTACCATTGACCTTATCGGCGCGGAAGTAGAGTTGATAGACGATCCCGACCGCGAGATGCGGTTGAAAGACGCGATGAAGGATGTGAGCGATGATTACGATTATATTTTTATTGACTGTCCGCCTTCTTTGAGCCTTTTGACCGTCAATGCCCTGACTGCCGCACATTCGGTTCTTATCCCCATGCAATGCGAATATTATGCGCTGGAGGGTTTGTCTCAGCTTATGAAGACCATCGGCCTGATTAAAAAAAGCCTGAATCCCGGATTGGAGATAGAAGGGATACTCCTCACCATGTTTGACCCTCGCAATAATCTTGCGCATCAGGTGGCGCAGGAGGTGAAAACGCATTTTCCTCAAAAAGTTTTTAATACCGTAATTCCGAGAAATGTTAGGCTCAGCGAAAGCCCGAGCTTCGGAAAGCCGGTAATACTTTACGATATCATGTCTAAGGGCGCATTGAGTTATATGGAGTTGGCGAAAGAAGTGCTGGCGAAAAATTAAGAGGTAACTATGCAAACAAAACGAAAAGCGCTCGGCAAGGGTCTGGGCGCATTGATTCAGCATGTTGAAAAGACAGGGGACAATTATATTCTCTGTCCAATAGATGAAATAAGTCCAAGCAAAGTTCAGCCGCGAAAGGATTTTCATAATCAGCAGCTTCAGGAACTTGCTGATTCCATTAAGGAAAAAGGGGTGATAGAGCCGCTCATCGTGAGGAGATCCGAGAACGGCTACGAGCTTATCGCGGGCGAAAGGCGGTGGCGTGCGTCAAAACTTGCGGGACTGAAAGAAGTTCCGGTTGTGGTGCGGGACGCAAGCGAAGAGGAGAGCCTTGAACTTGCCATCATAGAAAATATCCAGAGGGCGGAGTTAAATCCTGTTGAAGAGGCGATGGCGTATAAAAACCTGATGGACAAGTTCGGACTTTCTCAGGACGATGTGGCAAAAAAAGTGGGCAAGGAGCGGGCAACGGTTGCAAATTGTTTAAGGCTTTTGAAACTTGCGCCTGAGGTGAAAGATGAATTGCAAAAAGGCGCAATATCAACTGGCCATGCCAAGGTGCTTCTGAGCCTTGAAACCCATGCGGCTCAAAGGGAGCTTTGCAGAAAGATAATCCAAAAGGGGTTGTCTGTTCGCGCAACCGAAGAGGCTGCAAACCATGCTGCAAAAGGGGGCAAAAAGGGGAAAAGCGCAGAAGGAAAAAAGCCGGCGCATCAGTTAAAATCCGTTGAAGATGAACTACGAACTATCTTCGGGACAAAAATTATGGTAAAAGAAAAAAAAGGCAAAGGCCGGTTGGAGATAGAATTTTATTCGTATGAAGAGTTGGAACGGATATTGGAGATGATGAGGAATATTAAATAAAAAAAGGGAGGAAATCATGTTTGGTGAAAAGGATAAAAAGAGGGGAGATTCACAGATGAACGGGTTTATCGGAAAGGATGTGACCATTACCGGGAAGCTTGTTTTTGAGGGCTCTGTCAGGATTGACGGAAATTTTAACGGAGAGGTTGATGCAATAAACGGAACTCTTATTGTCGGAGAAGGCGCGCTTTTGGAGGCAAAGGTAGTGGTCGATACGGCTATTATAAGCGGGGAGTTCAGGGGAGATATAGAGGGAAAAAGCAAGATAGAATTAAGAGAGCCAGGCAAGCTGTTTGGAAATATAAAGACAACAAATCTTACTATTGGAGAGGGTGTAATATTTGAAGGGACATGCGAGATGGGCGAGAAGAGAGGCGGACGTCCTTTGGGTGCAGAGGCGGAAATCAAAAAGCTGGAGGCGCTGTAATACAATGAAGGCGTTTTTTATAATTAGCCTTGCTCTATTTTTGACAGCAGGCAATGCAAAATTTGTTTTTTCTGCGGATGCTCAGGTAAGCTTTCTCGAAACCTCCAACGAGGCAGGAACAGCAGCGCAACCTTCTGACGGAGCCAATTTAGCAAACATAGATGCCGGCAATGAGCGAGTATACGATGCGGTTTTGCAAACCGCCGTTCCTTCTTATCTTATAGGACTTTGGGGCCATGCAATACTTGTAGAAAAATCAACCCAAAAACTATATCTCTACGATAAAGATTATAAATTGATAAAAACCTTTCAAATTACCACAGGACAGAATCAAGGAAGCAAAAGCAAGAGCGGAGACCGTAAAACCCCTGAAGGTGTTTACTTTTTTACAGTGGTCAAGGATGACAGAGAGCTTCTGCCCGAATACGGTGTGATGGCCATGCCTATAAATTATCCGAATTTCATAGATACAATCTTGCATAAAAACGGCAATGGCATATGGCTCCATGCAACCAATCAGCCCGAGCGGCCGTTGAAGCCATTTGATACGCGGGGATGCGTCGTGGCTGCCAATGAGGATATTGTGGAATTGGCCGACTATATAAAACTCCAGGCAACGCCGGTGGTAATCGTGGATAAAATAGAATATGCCGCTGCTGAAAATATAACCGATACCCGCAGAGAGATTTTCCGTCTGATTCAAAAATGGCAGACCGGCTGGCAGCAAAAAGACATAGAGAACTATATGGACACCTATTCAAAAGGCTTCAGAGCAAACGGCATGGATTTTCAAAGGTGGAAAAAATATAAAGAGAGCCTTAACCGTCAATATAGAAAGATACAGGTTTCCTTGTCGGACATTAAAATCCTTCGCCACCACGGCCATGTTGTTGTTGCATTTGCGCAGCATTATAAAAATAATCAGTTGGACAGCGTTGGAATAAAACGGCTCTATCTTGCTCATGAAGAAAATGGCTGGAAGATAATCAGTGAAGAGTGGATACCCATGCCTGCGCAGGTTCCGGCGGCGATTGCAAAAAGGTATGCAGATTATAGGGTGGCAAAAATTGAAACGCAGCCGAAACAGGATAGCTCTCAGAGCGCTGCTTCTTTACAACAAAAAAAAGAAATTGCCTCTTCGTCAAAGTTATCCCTTGTGGATATAGAGGATTTTACAATTAATAGGGCAAAGACCGCAAACAGGGTCAGATTTAAACTGATAAACAAAACAACGGAACAGCAAATAATTTCCGGAAGGTTGACAATTGTCGCAACAAATAAAAACGGCAATGGGATTAACCGGACCTCATATCCGCCGATGACGCTTGAACAGGGGGCTCCCAAAGATTTTAGAAGCGGAGAATGGTTTTCAATAAGACGTTTTAAGATTGTAAACGGCGAGATAGAAGAAAAAACCATTGACCATGTCGCGGTTCTGGTTTATTCAAAGACAGGTGAATTGCTGCTTTATAAAGAATTTCCCATGCAAACAAAACAATGAAACAGGTTATAACCATCATATATTTTACTGATAATGCAGGGAAGGCGCACACAATAGAATTTTCTTTGAAGAATCTTATATTACTGGCAGGCGGATTTTTTA
>CAZVZI010000041.1:0-9083 GCA_964631455.1 uncultured Thermodesulfobacteriota bacterium
TCTAAAATGCAAATCGTCTTTAACAATACTTCTGACTTCTGACCCTTGATTGAAACCTTCAAGGACATGCTTCTGACTCCTGACTTCTTTTTTTACAAATTCCTTTTCATTCTTATATCCCCAGGATATTATGAATAGCCCCTTTTCAGTTGCCGCCAGATATATCCTGCCGATAGGCGTGGGAAACGATGTGTAATAAATATTTTTGTTTTCACTATTCACTGTCTTCATACCGGGTCTATATGCACAAACGCCTTTTCAATCGCATCAAATTTCTCAATCCTTGCCTCCACATCTTCTCCTATCGCATGCGAATCAAAGGTAGAAAGGTTTTTATCAACCGCTATGTGCATCTCCACATGGATAAAATTCCCGACATAATGCGCCCTGATTTTATTCAACGATTTTACCCCCGACGTCCCCTTTGCAGCGTCTTCTATCAGCTTAATAAATTTCCGGTCCGGGGATTTACCCATCAGATAATCAACATTTTCAACGCCGATCCTGTAGCCTGTATAAATAATCCAGAGGCTTATTAAGAAACCGGCTATCGGGTCCATGAGATAATACCCCTGCATTGTCCCCAAAATTCCGATAAACGCCGCAATGGATACAAATACATCGTTTAATGAATCAAATGCGCCGGCCTTTATGGCAGGGCTGTTTACGTAATCTCCGACCCTTTTAAAATGCCACGCCATTAACCCCTTTGCCGCCACGGTTATAATAGGAACTACCAAGGAGAGAAATCCTACAGATATTTTCTCGCCGGACATCAATCTTTCTACGGAAATCCTTATAACCTCAAATCCGAGTATGGCAGCAAGAATTGCAACAATAAGCCCCGCTATAGGCTCTGCCCTGTGGTGGCCAAATGGATGGCCTTCGTCAGCCTCTTTGTCAGATACCCTTACGCAAATGAATATCGCTATTGATGAAACAATGTCGGTAAGGGAATTTATCGCATCTGATATGAGGGCAAGGCTTCCCGAAAATATTCCTGCAATAATTTTGATGGTAAACAGGAAGATATTCCCGGCAAGCCCTATTATGGTCGCCCTGAAGGCTGTCCTTGATTTGTAGAGCATGGCATTAAGGGTTCGCCTTTGTTGCGCGGCCAAAGGATATTAGCAAGAAAAGCGGCATGGGTCAATATGGGTTGGATTGTGTAGGCAACCTGCCGATTGACTTGTTGCCTTTTTGTGCTATCTTTTATCAGGTTGTTACAAACCATTCTGCTCCAAAAAAACAGAGCTTTTGAGCTGCTCAAGTAAAAACATTGCGATGTATGGCTAATATCCATAGTTATGGCAACAGTTTTTTTACAAACGACGGGAAAAGCCACCGGCTTTTTTCCTGGATATTTTCAACCGACCACAAAAGGATTGCGCTCCTCTATTTAACCTCAATACTGTCATTATTTGTCGTGGGCGTTTTTTTCGGGTTTCTGATGAGGCTGGAGCTCATTGCGCCGGGGCCTACGATAGTGTCAGCTCAGACGTATAATTCCCTTTTCACGCTGCACGGTGTGATAATGCTCTTTCTGTTTATCATCCCTGTCACCCCTGGAGTTTTCGGCAATTTTTTCCTCCCCCTTCTCATCGGCGCGCGGGATGTGGCGTTTCCCAGGCTCAATAATCTTTCGTGGTGGCTGTATATTGCAGGCGCCATCATAGCCGTAACAGCCCTTTTCACAGGCAACGGGCCTCCTGATACGGGCTGGACATTCTATGCGCCTTACAGTTTGAAAACAGGCGCCAATGTGGTTCTTGCGGTATTCGCGGTATTCGTGCTCGGCCTTTCCTCTATCCTCACCGGGCTTAATTTTATAACTACCATCCACAGGATGAGGGCGCCGGGCATGGAATGGTTTAAGATGCCGCTCTTTGTATGGGCGCTCTACGCCACCTCATGGGTTCAGGTGCTTGCCACGCCTGTAATCGGCATGACATTTTTGCTCTTGATTGCAGAAAGGCTCTTCGGCATAGGTGTCTTTGATCCGGCCAAAGGGGGAGACCCTATCCTCTATCAGCATCTATTCTGGATTTATTCCCATCCTGCAGTATACATCATGATATTGCCGGGCATGGGGATAATCTCCGAGATTATACCTGTTTTTGCAAAAAGGGTTATCTTCGGATACAGGGCGATTGCGTATTCAAGCATCGGCATAGCAGCTGTGGGCTCGCTGGTGTGGGGACACCACATGTTCGTAAGCGGCTACAGTTATCATGCCGGGGTGATATTTTCCCTGTTTACCTTTCTTGTGGCTGTGCCAAGCGCAATAAAGATATTCAACTGGATCGGCACTTTATATAAAGGCTCTATCCTTGTTGAGACGCCGTTTTTGTATGCCCTTGCGTTCATCTTTCTTTTTTCCATAGGCGGGCTTACCGGCCTTATCCTCGGAGCCTTGTCTGTAAATGTCTTTCTTCACGACACCTATTTTGTCGTTGCCCATTTTCACTATGTCAAGTTCGGAGGCGGCGGTTTCGCATTTTTTGCCGGACTGCACTACTGGTTCCCGAAGATGTTCGGCAAATTATACAATAAAGGCTTTGCGAATTGGGCGCTTCTGGTATTGTTTATCGGATTCAATATGCTCTACCTTCCCATGTTTATGCTTGGTCTCGAGGGCATGCCGCGAAGATACTATGATTACCCGCAGCAGTTCCAAACGCTCAATGTTGTTTCTACAATAGGGTCGTGGCTGCTCATCGCAGGCCTGATAATGATGTTCGGAAATCTTATCTATGCCCTCAAAAAAGGGGCCGCGGCAGGCGCAAATCCGTGGGGCGGCGCAACATTGGAGTGGCAGACGGCTTCGCCTCCTCCAAGGGAAAATTTTGAAAACATACCGCACATAGAGCGCGGGCCGTATGATTACCGGTAATGTAAAATCTTTTGTATAATTTTGAGTAGACAGCAGAAATTTTTTTGGCCAAAACTTATTTGTATATTGCCTATGGAACGGCAGGATAAAATAAAATCAGTAAAATTCAGACCCCACTGAACTTGCAGCAACAAAGCCTCTGGAAACCTGCCTGCACAGAAAAAAACTTGAAGGCGCTGGGGTCGGAACAAAGCCACTGCAAAATTTAGTTTTGGTCAAAATTTTTTCTGCTGTCTACAAATTACCGGGGGATGCATCCATGAATGAGGGTTTAGAACCCGCAGGGCAGCACAGGGATTACACAGGCGCAAAGATAGGCATGTGGCTCTTTCTTGCCACAGAGTTCTTTCTTTTTGCAGTCCCCTTTTTACTCTATGCCGTCTACCATTATAAGTACAGCGCGGATTTTCATGACGCAGCCTCTCATCTCAATTTAACCATCGGCAGTTTGAATACGTTCATACTCCTTACCAGCAGCCTTACCATGGCCATCTCCGTATCGGCGCTGCGGAAGGGAGATAGGAAACTATCCGCCATTTTTCTGGCCTGCACCATACTCATGGGCGCGGCATTCCTTGTGAACAAATATTTTGAATGGGGCGCTGAAATCGGGAGCGGGATTTATCCCGATTCCGCAACGCTTTTGCAGCACAAGAGCGGTTTTGTGATTTTCTTCGGGCTTTACTTTTTTGCAACCGGCATGCACGGCCTTCATGTGCTTGCAGGCATTGCGCTGCTATCGGTTATGACGGTCTGGGTTATTTCAGGGAAAATCAATCAATCGGATTTCATCAAGCTTGAGAACTCAGGCCTTTACTGGCATCTCGTTGATATTATCTGGATATATCTTTTCCCTCTTTTTTATTTGATTGCATGAGGAAATTCGGATGAACCAAAAACAAGCCTCTCCACACAGCGCCGTCAACTATGCCGTTTATGTATTCGTATGGCTCGGTTTGGTCGGTCTTACATGGCTTACGATAACAGTAGCCGGACTTGGCGCAGGCAGGATAAGCATCTTTATTCCGCTCATTATAGCATCGGTCAAGGCATTTCTGGTGCTCTCGTTTTTTATGAACCTGAGATATGAAAAGGGATTGTTGAGAATCATGACTGCCGTGGCAATCGCTCTCTTTGCGGTTTTCATCTCTCTTGTATTTTCCGATGTGGCATACAGGTGATTGATATGTTTTTACAGACAACAAGCGTCATAGGCCATGACATAGACAAAGCATTACTGGTAATCTCCGGAATCTGTATAGCCTTATTGGCGATAATAACCTTTCTGGCGCTCTATTTTACGATACGATACAACAGCAGGAAAAACCTCGCCCCTTCAGACATTGAAGGGAATACCCTCCTGGAATTATCGTGGACAACCCTGTCAATTGTTCTTGTGCTTTTTATGTTCTATGCAGGGTGGAAAGGCTACAAGGAAATAAAGCTTGAAGCTCCGATGGATACATTGAATGTGAAGGCGACAGCCCGGCAGTGGTCGTGGTCTTTTGAATATGAAAACGGAAAGCAGAGCAGCATCTTGAACCTGCCGCTCAATAAGCCTGTTAAAGTTAATATTGAAGCAAAAGATGTGCTGCACGGTTTTTTTATACCTGCCTTCAGAGTGAAGCAAGATGCGGTTCCCGGGGCTGAAAAGACCCTCTGGTTTGTACCTGACAAAGCCGGCTCCTATGATATCTTTTGCACGCAGTATTGCGGATTAGGACATTCTGCAATGCTCTCAAAGGTCGAGGTGATGAGCAAGGAAAAGTTCAACCAATGGCTCGGAACAGCCGGCGAGACGCAACCTCAATTGCCGCAGACAGCGTCAGTTGATGAAGCTGCATTAAAAGGGAAGGAGTTATATAAGAGCAATGGGTGCAGTTTATGCCACAGCATTGACGGTTCAAAAATAGTAGGCCCTACATGGAAAGGGCTTTACGGCCACAAGATGAAAGTCATAACGGCTGGAAAAGAAAGGGAGGTTATTGCAGATGATGAATATATAAAACTTTCTCTGCTTGAACCGAATAGCGATGTGGTTGCCGGCTTCCCTGCTATTATGCCCTCCCAAAAGGGGCTTCTCACGGATGACGAGATTAAAGCAATCGTCGAATATATAAAAACACTCAAGTAATTTTCCTAACAACCCCCTGCCAGACATTATCATCATATTGTGTTGTGCCCTAACCCCTAACATAATTATTTTGTTATCATATTCGGATAAGCTCAGATAAATGTTGCAGATGAGTTTGAGAAAAAACTTGCGTAGAGTGCGGGAAAGGTTTACAATTTTCTATTCCATCTATTTACGGCATAAAACTATGGACAAAATAATCATCAAAGGCGCAAAAGAACACAACCTTAAAAATATAGACCTTGAAATTCCAAGGGACAAGCTCGTTGTCATTACCGGGGTTTCCGGTTCGGGCAAGTCTTCGCTTGCCTTTGACACCATCTATGCGGAGGGGCAGAGACGGTATGTGGAGAGCCTTTCCGCATATGCACGGCAATTTCTGGAGCAGATGGAAAAGCCCGATGTGGAGAATATCGAGGGGCTTTCGCCTGCCATATCCATTGAGCAGAAGACTACGAGCAAAAACCCCCGCTCCACGGTCGGAACGGTAACGGAGATTTACGACTATCTCAGGCTTTTGTTTGCGCGGGTCGGCAAACCGTATTGCTATAAATGCGGGAAAGAGATTTCCAACCAGACCATCCAACAGATGGTTGACAGGGTTATGGAGCTTCCGCAGGACACAAAGATTATTCTTTCTTCGCCCATTGTAAGAGGAAGAAAGGGTGAATACAAAAAAGAGCTGGAGCGGTTAAGAAAAGACGGTTATACCAAGGCAAAGATTGACGGCGAAATCAAGGATTTGAGCGAAGATATTTCTTTAGACAAAAAGAAAAAGCATAATATAGATGTGGTCATTGACAGGCTTGTGATAAAAGCCGGTATTGTGAAGAGGCTTGCGGATTCGTTCGAGGTTGCGGCAAGATTGTCGGATGGGATTGTCAAGGTGGATGTTATCGGCAAGGAAGAGATTCTATTCAATGAAAAACTTGCCTGCGTTGACTGCGGCATAAGCTATCCTGAGCTTACTCCCGCCATGTTCTCGTTCAACAGCCCGCACGGCGCATGTCCTGAGTGCAACGGCCTCGGCGGCAAACTCTATTTTGACCCTGATTTGGTTGTGCCGAATAAAGAGATTTCTCTGCGCGAAGGGGCGATAGCCCCGTGGGGCAAAAAAACATCCGTCTATTTTCATCAGATGGTGGATGCGCTTTCACGGCATTTCAGCTTTGACATTTATACGCCGTTCAAGGATTTGCCTAACAAGATTCAGGATGTCCTGCTCCACGGTTCAGGCGATGAAGATGTGGAGTTTTATTATGAAAAGGCCGACCGCCGCTACTATTACAAAAAGCCTTTCGAAGGCGTTTTGAAAAATCTGGAGAGACGCTACCAGGAGACCGAATCCTCGTATGTCATGGATGATTTGTCTCAATACATGAACACCCAGCCGTGCCCTGTGTGCAACGGCTCGAGACTAAAAAAGGAATCTCTTTTTGTAAAGATAGAAGGCCGCTCCATAGATGATGTTGCGCGGATGTCCATCAAGGAGGCGCACCGGTTTTTTCAGGCGCTGAAATTCGGCAAGACCGAACAGGAGATTGCAAGAAGGGTTTTAAAGGAGATAGCGGAGAGGCTCGGATTTTTAATCAATGTGGGGCTGGATTATCTTACTCTGGAAAGGTCTGCGGCCACGCTTTCAGGCGGCGAAGGCCAACGCATACGGCTTGCAACCCAAATAGGCTCAAGCCTCGTGGGTGTTTTGTATATTCTGGATGAACCGTCCATCGGCCTGCATCAGCGTGACAACAAGCGGCTCCTTGGCGCCTTGAAAAGGCTCAGAGACATAGGCAACACCGTGCTTGTGGTTGAACATGATGAGGAGACTATATTGGAAGCCGACTATGTGATTGACATGGGGCCTGGCGCAGGCGAAGGAGGCGGAAGGGTTGTGGCAACAGGCGCGCCGGATGATATTGTCGCGCATAAAGAATCCCTAACCGGAAAATATCTGAGCAGGGAATTGGAAATCCCCGTGCCCTCCCAGAGGAGAAAACCGGACGAAAGATTTTTGACTATAAAAGGCGCCAAGGCAAATAATCTGAAAAACATCACGGCAAAAATCCCCATCGGCCTTATCACCTGCATCACCGGCGTTTCCGGCTCAGGCAAAAGCACCTTGGTTATTGATACATTGTATAAAGCCCTTGCCCAAAAATTGTATCATGCAAAGGAGAGGGCGGGAGAGGTTGACAAAATTCTTGGCCTTGAATTCATAGACAAAGTAATTGACATTGACCAGTCCCCCATCGGTAGAACACCGCGCTCAAATCCCGCTACATACACAGGGCTTTTTACGCCCATAAGGGACTTGTTTTCCGGATTACCGGAGGCAAGGATGCGCGGTTATAAGGCAGGCAGGTTCAGCTTTAATGTAAAGGGCGGAAGATGCGAGGCGTGCGAAGGGGACGGACTGATAAAAGTGGAGATGCACTTCCTGCCTGATGTGTATGTAACCTGTGAGGTCTGCGGCAGCAAACGGTATAATCGCGAAACATTGGACATTAAATACAAGGGCAAGAGCATCGCGGATGTGCTGGATATGACGGTTGAGGAAGCGCTCCGCTTTTTCGAGAACATCCCTCCGGTAAAAGAAAAATTGCATACGCTTGCCCATGTGGGACTCGGCTATATAAAACTCGGCCAGTCCGCCACCACCCTTTCCGGCGGCGAGGCGCAGAGGATAAAGATAGCAAAGGAGCTTTCAAAAAGGGCAACCGGCAGGACGATTTACATCCTTGACGAACCCACAACCGGCCTGCATTTTGCAGATATACAAAAACTGCTTGATGTTTTGCAGGAACTCAGGTCTGCAGGAAACACCATTGTTATAATTGAGCACAATCTGGATGTGTTAAAAACCGCAGATTATCTAATTGATCTTGGGCCGGAGGGCGGAGATGAAGGCGGTAAAATTATAGCCGCAGGAACGCCTGAGGAAGTGGCGGAGATGGAGAATTCTTATACCGGACAGTTTTTGAAAAAGGTTTTGCGCCCTGCCCATCATGGCAGGATGGGCTTGATATCTGCCGGATAAACACTTCAAAGAGATTGCAAAATACTTTCCGCTGTTATTAGTTGCCTAAAACCGACTTCTTTTAATTCCCATTATTTATTTGTAAATTGTATTGCATTAGGTGTAATTTATGAATTGATTATTCTATGAAAACCGAGCGTCAAATCTCATCCGGCGGGGTTATCTATCGCCGCAGTCACGGGCAGATAGAGGTTGCCCTTATTGCTGTAAAAGAAGGGGCTGTCTGGTGCCTTCCCAAGGGTTTGAGGGAAGACGGCGAGACTATTGCCAGAACAGCGCACCGTGAGGTTAAGGAAGAGACAGGTCTTGACGGCAAGATTATAAAGCTGATTGACCACATTCAATATTTTTACGCGCATAAAGAGGCGGAAGAAACAAAACGATTTTTTAAAATAGTCTATTTTTTCCTGATGGAATATACTCAAGGGGATGTAAAAAATCATGACAATGAGGTTCACGACTGCCAATGGTTTCCAATTGATGATGCAATAAAGTTGGTTGAATATAAGGATGAGAAAGAGATATTGAAAAAGGCAGGCAAGAGTTTGGAAATGAGAAAATGAAAAATAAAAACGAAAGGGTATGAACATCAATGCTTAAAGTCAGCGGTTTGGAAAAGTCTTACGGCAGTCAGGTGATTTTTGATAATGTGAGTTTTGTCATGAATCCCGGGGAGCGCATCGGTCTGGTCGGCAGGAACGGGCACGGCAAAACCACGCTCTTCAGGATGATACTCGGAGAGGATGAGCCGGACGCAGGCGTTATCAGCGTGCCGGGTTATTACACCATAGGGCATCTGTCGCAGCATATCCGTTTTACCGAGGATACGGTTTTGAAAGAAGGGGGTTTGGCGCTCAAGCCTTCAGAGGATGGAATTGATGAAAGCTACAAGGTGGAAACCATTCTCATGGGTCTCGGTTTTTCCACGGATGATTTCAACCGCAACCCACAGGAGTTTTCCGGAGGCTATCAGGTGCGGCTGAATCTTGCAAAGGTGTTGGTGTCCGAGCCGAATCTGC
>CAZVZI010000042.1:0-8930 GCA_964631455.1 uncultured Thermodesulfobacteriota bacterium
CAAATCCGCCCCTCGCTGCCCCCTGGGCGCGCCGGCGTGTCTTCTGCCTGCGCCAAAAAAATCCCCAAACACATCGCCGAATAAGTCCTGAAAATCAACTCCGAATCCTGCCCCGGGGCCAAAACCGGCGCCTGTCTCCGCATAGCCGAATCTGTCGTATTGCGCCCTCTTGTCAGGATCTTTCAAGACCTCGTATGCGGCATTTATCTCTTTAAAGTGTTCCTCAACGTTTTTATTGCCTGGATTTTTATCGGGGTGATATTTGTGGGCAAGCTGCCTATAGGCCTTTTTTATTTCTTCATCAGAGGCATTTTTGTTGACGCCTAATATTTCGTAAAAGTCTTTTGCCATCTCCTACAACGCTCCTGTCAATTTTGTTGACGCCTGAAACAACCTGTCTGTTGCCGTTTTTATAGCTTCAGGACTTGAGCCTTCTATTGCATTTTTTAATATTTTTAATGCATCCTTCACGGCCTGCCGATCAGTCTCTTGAATACGGCCCACAAGCTCGGAAAGTAATTTTTCGGTCGTATATATAAGACCATGCGCCGTATTTCTGGCATCTATAAGCTCTTTCCGCATTTTATCCTCTTCCTCGTGAGTCTCTGCATCTTTTATGATTTTTTCTATCTCTGCGCGGCTCAATCCGGAGGAGGCTGTAATCTTTATTGACTGCTCCTTGCCTGTGTCCAGATCTTTAGCAAAAACGTGGAGAATGCCATTGGCGTCTATATCAAATGTCACCTCTATTTGCGGCACCCCCATAGGCTGAGGCGGGATATCAACCAGTTCAAATTTTCCGAGGGATTTATTGTCTTGAGCCATCTCCCTTTCACCTTGAAGTATGTGTATCGCCACCATTGTTTGATTGTCAGTGGCAGTGGAAAATATCTGGCTCCTTCTTGTGGGTATGGTGGTATTTCTCGGTATCAATTTCCGCCTCTGGTTTCAAGGCCGATGGAAAGCGGTATGACATCAAGGAGGATTATGTCCTTTACCTCGCCCTTAAGAACGCCGCCCTGTATAGCAGCGCCAATAGCGACAACCTCGTCAGGGTTCACGCCTTTATTGGGCGGTTTTGAGAATATATCTTTAACCTTTTTTTGCACCCGCGGCATCCTCGTCATGCCGCCTACGAGAATTACTTCGTCTATATCTTTTGTATCAAGCCCGGCATCCGATAGGGCGATGTGGCAGGGCATAACAAGCCTCTCAATAAGCTCATCCACTATTTTTTCCAACTGACTCCTGGTTAGCTTTTTTCTAATATGTTTAGGGCCTGCGCTGTCGGAAGATACGAAAGGGAGGTGTATCTCTGTTTCCAAAACCGACGATAATTCGCATTTTGCCTTTTCAGACGCCTCTTTGAGTCGCTGGAGCGCCATCTTGTCCTGCGTTAAATCAATGCCGTTCTCTTTCAAAAATTCCTCTGCAAGAAAATCCGTTATCCGCTGGTCAAAATCTTCTCCGCCCAGAAATGTGTCTCCGTTTGTCGCCTTGACCTCAAAAACGCCTTCATTCAATTCAAGTATTGATATGTCGAATGTCCCTCCGCCCAGGTCAAATACGGCAACCTTCTCGCTTTTATTTTTGTCAAGACCGTATGCCAGGGCCGCTGCCGTAGGCTCATTTATAATCCTTAAGACATTAAGCCCTGCTATCTGCCCTGCGTCTTTTGTCGCCTGTCTCTGGCTGTCGTTAAAATACGCAGGCACAGTCACAATGGCGTCTGACACCGTCTCTCCAAGATAATCCTCGGCTATCTCCTTCATCTGACGGAGAACTATGGCGGATATCTCAGGCGGAGACATGGTCTTTCCCTTGATTTCCACCCATGCGTCGCTGTTTGGCGCTTCAACTATTTTAAACGGCACAAGCTGCTTTGTCCGTTTTGCCTCAGGGGTATCGTAGCGTCTGCCGATAAGCCTCTTGATTGCATATAGGGTGTTAGATGAATTTACAACGGCCTGCCTCTTTGCAGCGTGGCCGACAAACCTTTCCCCTGAATCAGTGAAGGCTACCACCGAAGGGGTTGTTCTTCCGCCTTCCTGATTAGGTATAACAACAGGGCCGCCGTTTTCCATAACAGCGACGCAGGAATTTGTAGTGCCCAAATCTATGCCTATGACCTTGCCCACTCACTCCTCCCTTGTTTCTTCCCCTGCCGGAGCCGTTTCCGGCGCCTTTGCAATCACCACCATGGCAGGCCTTATCAGCCTTCCGTTAAGATAGTAACATTTATGAAATTCTTTGATAACTGTCCCGTGCTCGCAGTCAGAGGCTTCTTCCTGACTTACCGCCTCATGCCTGGTGGGATCAAACTTTTCGCCTATTGCAGAAGCCGCTTCAACGCCGAATTTTTTTAGCACAGCCAGCAGACTGTCAAGGACAAGCTTTATCCCTTCTTTTATGGCAGTATGGTCTGATTCTTCTTCTATATGGTCAATTGCCCTCTCAAGATTATCTGCTACAGGAATGAGCTCTTTGATAAGTTTTTCATTTGAAAAATTTATCAATTCACTCTTCTCTTTATCCGTCCGTTTCTTATGGTTTTCAAGGTCTGCGCATGCCCTTAAAAATTTATTCTGGCTCGCCTCTGCCTCTTTTGTCTTTTGCTCAAGGGATTCAGTGAGCCTTTTTATCTCAGCTTCCATCTGGACAGCGGCGCTGATTTGAGCCTGCCCCCGAAGGTCTTTATCGGGGGGCAATACCTGCTGTATCTCGCCTTCATCGTGAGCAGGTATCTCTATTTCCAAGTTCTCTTTTTCCTGTTCTCCCATAATATTCTCCTATAAAACTGCTTCCCTTCTTGCCATTATGTCGCTTAAAAGGCCGGCTGTGTAGTTTACCAATGGAATAACCCTGGCATAATTCATCCTTGTCAGCCCTATCACTCCCAGAGTTCCAAGCACATTGCCTTCGCTGCCGTAGGGCGCTGTCACAACACTGCACCCGCTGATTTCATCAAATCCGCTCTCAGGGCCTATAAATATCTGAACGCCCTGGAGATCCATAGCCTTATCAAGGATTTTTACAAGGACTGATTTCTCCTCAAATGCCCTGAAGAGGAGTTTCATCTTTCCCACATCTAAAGCATATTCAGGCTGGTCAAGTATGTTGGCCTTGCCTTCCACATAGACATTATCGGTATTTTTATCTTTATCCAACGCCATTTTGCTTAATTTAAGCGCCCTTGCCATCATCGCATCGTAAATATTTTTTTCCTTCCTCATCTCTTGTATTATCTTTTTTTTGAGCTTTTGCAGGGTCAATCCCTTTGCAATACTGTTTAAATAAGCCGACATCCTTTCAAGGTCATGCTGCTTCAAACCTTCATCTATACTGACAATGCGGTTTTGGATAATAGCCGAATTGGAAACGAGCAGCATCATAATCTGAGTCTTGCCGAGCCTTATGAATTCTATATGCTTTATAAAGACATTATCGAACTTGGGCGCAAGAACAACGCCCATGCAGCTTGACAGGGATGACAGGACGCCTGATGCGTCGGACATCACATCTTCAATCTCCTGCGACCTCTGGCACCGGGATTTTATCTTTTCCCTCTCTGCCCAGGGGAGTTCCCTTACTTTTAAGATACTGTCAACATAAAACCTGAAGCCTTTATCCGTAGGCGTCCTGCCGGCAGAGGCATACGGCTGCATCAGATATCCCATCTCCTCCATCTCCGACATTATATTCCTTATTGTAGCAGGGCTTAGGTGCGGGCTATGTTTCCTGCTCAGCATTTCAGACCCAACAGGCTCGCCGGTATGGATATACTGGACAATTATGGCCTGAAGTATGTTTTTAATCCGTTCTGCCGCCAATATTTCATTCATGGTTAAAATATAATAGCACCTTTAACATCAAAGCGCCAATCCCGTTTAAATACATAACGGGACAGGATTTTAAAATATCAATGCCGGATTATCTTGTCAAGAAAAGAAAAAAACCTGTGTCTAAAAACCCCTTGACAACCTTGCCAATTCCAATATAATCAACACTGACTTTAGGCAAGGAGGCGGTTATGGCTTTTTTGCATTTGTATAGACAGACAGATAAATTAAACCCTTCCGATAAAATTTTATCGGAACAAGGAAAAGGCAGGCCAAAAGGCCTGCCTTTTTGCTTTTTGCAAAAAGTGAAACATCTGTTTTTAGTTTTTATCCTCACTCTTGTTTTTGCCTCTTCTGCATGGAGCGTTGATTTAAACTGTCCGGGCGGGAGGTGGGCGCTGGTAACTACTTCAGATTGCTCTGGTTATTGTTGTACTTGGCAATGTGGACAGGGGTATATAGGTAAGATGGCTTGTAATGTCCTGTCCGCCTGTCCGCAAGCCCCCATGCATGTCTGATTGAGCAACTTTCGCAAAAAACTGCCGTTATTTTAACCTTTCTGCTGTAATTTTTTTCTCCTCAACCCCATTTTTCTACATTTTTCTTATCCACCTTCCAACATTTTCAGTCGGGTTTCGTCGTTAAGCGCACCTCTCCTGCGGACACCTCATTTTCCCCCTCACCCTGACCCCACAACCCCCTAACCCCCTTTGATAAGGGGGACTTTCAAAGAAGTTACAGCCTCAAATAAATCCCTGTCAGCAGCCCATCCCAAGCCTCAAACCAATATTCCTTTTTCGGCCTCTGACTAAACACATCAACTCCCTTCCACACCTCAGCCGGAGTCCTGCCGTCAAGATTCTGATGAGGACGGACATGATTATACCAGAAATTGAATTGACCAAGCGCATTGTTAAGTTGCTCCTTACCGTCTACCTGCCACTGATTCAGCTTTTCTTTTAAAGTCCCAAAGAATCGCTCAATCCTTCCATTCTGCCACGGACAGCCAGGCTGGATGGGCTGATGCTTGATTCCCAATAGCCGAAGAAATGTTCTCAAGAGATAAGAAACAAACACCGGCTCATTATCCGTGCGTAATATTCTTGGCTTGCCAAAATATTCCAACACATTCAGCAGATGGCGCAGCAAGGTGATGATGGATTTATCTTTTAATGCCGTTAGGCAAAGACTCCCCCTGCTTTTGTATTCAACCATTCCGAGAATATAATGTGAATTCCCCTGTATGTCCGTCTTGCCTGTCAAATCCATTCCCCATATAAGATTTCTTGGAACAGGTCTTGGTCTGGTATTTTTTATCTTTCTTCTCAAAACCTGAATCTGATAATCATATTTTTTAAAAACGCTATGCACAAAACTCTTTCCCACAGACATATCTTTGCAATGGAATATCCGGTTAAAGGTGTCCGCAATAGTTCTGCATCCTGCCTGCGGCATAAGGGCTTTCAGTTTCATTATTTCATGTTTAACCCACTGGGGCTTGGGCTGAGAGCGATAAAATATTTTCTTATCAACTTTTGATGCTCCTCGTCCAAATTCATGACGGAATTTTGCAGAAAAAAGAAAGGATAGAAAGACAAGGAAGGCTTTCAGCCGATGCGCACAAACAATAAAGAGCCGCCTCAAATACAGAAACATAAATTCTCCTTTTTGATTTGGTATTGACAAGATAACAGCGTAGCGCCTCATCAAAGATTACATAAATCCAGCAAATACCTCGTTTGACAGGAGAAGGCCTCTACGGGTCAATCTTAAACCGGCATTGTCTTCCCGAAGCAGCCCTTTTGTTTTGAACGCCGATATTTTAGACGAATATAAATCCTTTAAAGGCATATTGAACCGTTTTAAAAACCAATCCGTATTTATTCCAGTTGTTTTTCTCAAGCCGAGAAATATCCCTTCTTCCAATGCCTCTTTCTTTGTCAGCTTTTCTTTCCCTACAATTGCCCGCCCTGTCTCATTTACCTGCCGCATGTATGATGCCGGCTCCGGCTCATTCCATTGCCGGATGCCCCAATCAGGCAAAGAGGCATACGAATGCGCACCTGCCCCCAATCCAATATAGTCCATATGCGACCAGTACCTCGTGTTGTGCCGAGATTCGAAACCGCTCTGCGCAAAGTTTGATATCTCATAGTGAGTGTAGCCGGCTTCTTTCAGCTTATCAATGGCAAGTTCATACATTAAAATTTGTTCTTCTTCAGGAGGGAGGGCAAACATTCCCTTTTTTTGAAGTTCAAAAAAGGGTGTGCCTTTTTCAACAGTGAGGTTATACGCAGATATATGTTCCGGCTTTAGAGAGATGGCTATTTGTAAATCATGTTCCCATCCATCTATAGATTGCCCTGGCACACCGAATATAAGGTCTATCCCGATATTATCAAAACCAGCCGTCCTTGCGTATTCATAGCATTTAAACGTATCTTTTGCAGAATGAATTCTGCCGAGGGTTTTGAGCGTTTTATCATTAAACGATTGAATGCCGACACTCAATCGGGTTATTCCCGCATCTTTGAAAGCGGCAAGGCTGTCCTTTGTGACAGTCCCGGGATTTATCTCAAGGGTAATCTCCTGCGGGTTTGCGTCGGAAAAAGTCTTTCTTATGCTATTTACGAGTTTCTTAATATTATGAGGAGAAATAAGGGCGGGCGTTCCGCCGCCGATATAGATGCTCTCAAGTGTTTTGTGCGCTAAAGGCGGCTCTCCCTCAATGTGAGCGGCAAGCTCTTTCAGCACAGTAACTGTATAGGCATTATCAGGAATATTGGCGTCTGCAACAGAATTAAAATCGCAGTATGGGCATTTCTTTACGCAAAAGGGGATGTGAATATATATGCCGATGGTTGAATACATAACAACTCAAAACTCAAAGTTCAAAGGTCAAAACTACAACTCAAAACCTTAAAACTAAAAACTCTTTAAGTTTTGACTTTTAAGTTTACAGTTTTGAGTTTTGCATTTTGACTTTTGAGTTAGCCTGTCATCTACGCATACTCGCATAATCTTTTAAATATATCCCATGGAGAGATGATGCCGAGCAGCCTGTCTTCGTTGTCAACAACAAGTATGCACTCAATGGGCTTCTCTGCGCTTACAAATATGGTGGCAACCTCTATTACGGACACCTCAGGCCCGATCTTTATAAATTCTTTGTCCATGACCTCGCAGACATCTTTGCCTGCAAGTTCGGCGCTTTTTTGGTGAAATTGAGGCAGGTCCGGCGCAAACTTTACATCCTTTAACAGCCCCTCTGATATATATCTTGGCAGAGTAAGATACAAAAGCTTTCTGGAGGTCAATAAACCCAACACCTTGTTGTCATTATCCACAACAGGGAGCTGCCTTACCCGCGAATCTTTCAGCAGCTTCATTGCCTGCGCCGCGGTTATACCGCATTTTGTGGTAGCCACTTCTGTTGTCATTATCATCGCCGCATTCATTCCGTTAGACCTCCTATAGGTATCTTATATAGAGATATATGGTGGATAAAACGATTGATAAGAGCATCATTGGAAACGCCAGCTTCATAAATTCCATAAACCGGAAATGATGGCCTGCCTTGCCTGCAATGCCGGCTACTATCACATTAGCGGATGCGCCTATAAGCGTGCCGTTTCCGCCAAGACATGCGCCAAGAGAAAGCGCCCACCATAAAGGCAGTATGGCCTCATGCCCGCCCATTTCAACGCCTATCTCTTTTATGAGCGGTATCATGGTGGCGACAAACGGTATATTGTCCACAAACGCGGAGGCGATGGCAGAAACCCACAGGATAGCAATGGTTGTAACTGCCAGGTTTCCTGATGTCGTTTTTATAAGTTCCTGCGCCAGTATTTTAATTACCCCTGCTTCATCAAGCCCCCTCACAACTATAAAAAGACCTGCGAAAAAGAATATGGTTGTCCACTCAAGTTTCTCAAGGGTTGCATGGAGTTCATCGCCTGTTATAAGGAGCAATACTGCGGCGCCTGATATTGCTATGGTTGCAGCCTCGAGATGAAGCCTGTGTTGAAGCACAAATGTGGATATTACTACGGCAAGGACAAAAAGACATTTTTTCAAAAGCGGTATGTCGCGCAGCGCATCCCTTTCATTAAACTGCATAATCCTTTCCCTTACATGAGAGTCAACCTTCAACTGTTTTCCATACAGGACATAAATAGGCGCAAATGTGGCGGTCATAACAATCAATACAATAGGCGCAAGATTCTTGACAAAATCCATGAAACTGAGAGCAGCCGCGCTCCCTATCATGATGTTGGGCGGGTCTCCGATTAGGGTTGCCGTACCGCCGATATTTGACATCAGAATCTCTACAAATAGAAACGGATAGGGGCTTATCTGCATCTCTTCTGCCATAAGTATTGTCAGAGGCGCAATCAGCAGGACAGTTGTAACATTGTCAAGCAATGCGGATATTATGGCGGTAACGCACCCCAGCATTACCAGTATGCGCCAGGGTTCCCCGTTTACAAGTTTTACGGACTTTATGGCAACGTACTGAAACATGCCTGTCTTCTGGCATACGGCGACAATAATCATCATGCCGATAAGGAGGCCGAGCGTGTTAAAATCAATCCCCTCTATCGCCTTTTCCTGATTTAATACGCCGGAGAGCACGATGAGCGATGCACCCAGCAAAGATACAACCGCCCTGTTAAACTTATCCAATATTAAGAGCGCATATACTGCAAGAAAGATGACAATGGCTATGAGCATAGCCGCCTCCTGAATAGCTCATGGTCTGCTATGAACTATTTTACTAAATCCGCCAAAAACTGATTAAACTTCCTTTCCTGTTCAATAGTTGTCTCAGGTCCGTGGCCGGAAAGTATTCTAACATCATCTCCGAGAGGGAGAATTTTACCTTTTATAGAGTCCATTATGTCCTTGTAAGAGCCGCCCGGAAGATCCGTCCTGCCGATTGAATCGGCAAAAAGCGTATCGCCGGTAAATAATATCTTTTGTCCCGAAAATACCCCCTCACCCTGACCCTCTCCCGCAAGGGGAGAGGGAACTATTTGTCTCCCCTCCCTTGACGGGAGGGGATTAAGGGGAGGGTGAGAATTTTCA
>CAZVZI010000043.1:0-8715 GCA_964631455.1 uncultured Thermodesulfobacteriota bacterium
TGACAGAACTTGTCCCCGCATGTATTAAGCGGGGATTATAATATCAACTACTTTTTATCGGACACTACCGGTAAAATAAGATAATCGCCAAGTTTGCCGTGGATAACATCGGCGACCTCTTCTTTATAGGTATGGGAGGTCTCGTTTCTCCTGTCCGTCATTTCCAGAAAACCTGCCGCAGCATCTTCGGTTAAAAATCCCAGGCTGAAAATCTCCCGAAAACATGACTTTGGAGAATTGCAGAGGATGCCCTCTTTTTCTTTGAGATACTCTTTTCTGGCGCGCGAACCGAAGACAAGGATAGTCACCTTTTCATTTTTCAAAAAGTCCACGACCATGTCTTTCAGTTTAAACAGATTTTTGTCTTCACGCTCCATTACCTATGCCACCATTACCCTGTTCTTCCCGCTCCCCTTTGCCTTGTAAAGAAGTCCATCCGCAACCCCTACAAGATGGTCGATTGTCTCTATCCCGGCATAAGGATAATATCCTACCCCGATACTTACAGTAACCCTTGCCCTATCCATCCCCCCAAATGCATATTCTTCTATGGTCTTTCTCAGTTTTTCTGTCAGATGAACTGCCTCTGCCTTTCCACAATGAGGCAAGTATCCTATAAACTCCTCCCCGCCATACCTTGCCCAGAGGTCTGCTATTCTGGTCTCCTCTTTTAATATCTGTCCTATCTCCTTTAATACGGCATCGCCCTGTTGATGCCCCAGTTTATCATTTATCCCTTTAAAATCATCTATATCCATAATCACAATGGACAAGGGATGATTATATCTCTTTGCCTCAGCAAATTCGGCGTTAAGACGGCTGAAGAAATACCTCCTGTTATAAAGCCCTGTCAGAGAATCTGTGATAGAAAGCGTTTCTACCTCTTTATGTACGACAGCGTTGTCAAGCGCTATAGCAATCTGCGCCACAAGATATTCCAGATGCCGTATCTCATCTTCATTATATGTTTCAATACTGCCTATTGCAAAGACTCCCAATAGTTTTTCTTTATAGCACATGGCAAACCACGCGACGCCTTTTGGCTTCACCTTTGCAAATCCTGCATCCAAAAGTATGGCATCCTCAGGTATATCTTTCAAAACAACCGCCTTTTTTTCAAGGGGGCACATGCCAGGCAGCCCTTCGCCGATCTTTATAGTCCTCAATTCGTTTTCACCCACGCCATAAACTGCAACAGGTTTCAGCAGGGCATTATCCTCATCATTAAGATATACAATCCCCATATGAGAAGCCGTTAGTTCAACCACCTTTGTCAATGCCTTGTTTAAAAGTATCTCAGGGTCAAGGGATGTTATCAGAAGTTTTGAAAGTTCGTTGAATCTGGCAAGCCTGCCTTCCCTTGTCTTAATAGTATCCACCATATGGTTAAACCTCTCCCCCATCTTTTCGAATTCATCCTTTGTTTTTATATAAGTCTCTACATCAAGGTTCCCTGAAGCAGCCTCATCCATAGCGCCGACAAGCGCATTGATTGGCATTGCGGTGTCTCTGTATGCCAGACCTGCCAGTATAAGACTAAAAATAATGCCCACGCTTGTATATATAAATATCTCTCTGTTTATTCCCCTTATAAGACGGTTTACCTCGCTGGCATATATGCCTACAGCAATTCCTCCTATTACCTCTCCTGATGAACTCACTATAGGGTCGGCGACCACATATACATCAATCCCTTCCATTACTGTCTTCCCTCTGAAACTCTCTCCTTCACTAACTGCTTTGTTCACAACCTCAGTAACCCTGAGAAGGGGTCTGAACACACTCTGCGGAAGGTTTGTTGCGGCTATAATCTTTGACTCATGCAGTATGCTCCCGAACACAGCGGATTCTGTTGAGAAATGCTCATAGATGGCATTAGGCAGCCAATCATAGTTATTTAATAGAATGCCTGTAAGAATGCCCCTTTACCCTGCCATTCATAAAAACAGGAACAACCACAACCTGCATTACGCCTGTCCTCTCAACTCTGGCAGAAAGGCGCGCGTCTTCAATGGTCAGTATGTCCTTGTCCACTTTTTCAGTTGACTGAACAACCTCTCCTGTTTTTAATGCCTTTGCGACAACGCCGTTTATATCAAGGACATCCCCTGTCCTGTCATTTCTCCTTGCTATAACCCTATGATTCTCATCCACTATAGCCCATAGGTCAATATATGGTCTGTTGATGGCATACCCGATAAGCAGTTCTTGCAGGAATTTGCTGTCCTTTTTTGCAACAGCATCTGTTATATGCTCTTCTGTGGCAGCCTGAAGCATGCCATATTTCATCTGATCCATTCTGGAATAATAGAGCCTCCAGCCGCCTTTAAGTTTTGAATTGAGGTTGACCATTGCCTCATTCTCCATCTGCCGGCTTAAGGTGACAGTAGTATAATAATAAATTCCGATAACAAGAGTTGATATAACAAGAAGAAATGCTATAAGGCTTTTAACGCCTATAGGCAGATAAAATCTCCACGGCCCCCACACAACGCTGTATATTTTTTTAGGCATAAATCACCTCCTTGTCGCTTCGCTCCATTGTCCATTGCAAATTGTAAATTTAATGTTCCATCCAATTTTGCATTTGCGCAATTATGTCTCGGCGCATGAACTCACATCAAATAAAGTATTGGCAAAGCCGACATTAATCTGTCCATTGCAGACAATTTCAAACATGATGTCCATAGTGATACACGGGGACCTGAATAGTCTTTGTCGGCTTTGCTTTTTCTTCAAGGATCCTATCAATATCTTTTGCAACTTCCGGCGTAAGAAACTTCTCTCCGCACTGTTTGCAGACACCCATTGGAACATCTTCAATAACGAACAACTGACTATGCCATCTTAATTCACGAGGCATAAGCCGTTCTTCAATAATGCCTCCGCAATAATAACAATCGCCGTATTTCTTTGTCATGTATTAATGCCTCCTCTAACCCAGAAAATACAATTCGCTCAGATTTCAACTATAGACATTAGACCAAAGACCGCAGGTGACTGGTGGGCGCAGCCCACCCTACTGGTGTCTTTGGTCTGGAGTCTGATGTCTGTTTCACACAACCCTTACCTTTTTTTCTCTTTTTTTATACTCAAGTTTATTAAGGGCATTTATATACGCCTTTGCGCTCGCCACTATTATATCAGTATGAGCGCCTTGTCCAAGAACAATATGAGAGTCTTCCTGAAGCCTAACCGTAACCTCACCCTGCGCATCTGTTCCGCCTGTTATGGCATTTACAGAATAACGAAGGAGTCTGCTCTTTGTCTTTGTGAGTTTTGCAATCGTCTTATAAACAGCATCAACAGGTCCGTCCCCAAAGCCAGCCTCTTTTATGTGCTTGCCGTCAATATACATTTCAACAGCCGCATTTGGAACAGACTCTGTGCCGCTTGTAACATTTAATTTGTCCAGTTTAAACCTCTCAGGTATCTCTATCCTCAAAACCTCATCTGCAACTATTGCCTCTATGTCCTCGTCAAATACCTCTTTCTTCCGGTCAGCAACCTTTTTAAACCTTTCAAACGCCTTATTCAAATCATCATCTGAAAGTTCATATCCAAGTTCATTAAGTCTTGTTTTAAAGGCATGTCTCCCCGAGTGCTTGCCCATCACAAGTTTTGATTGCGCAAGACCAATCGTTTCAGGTCTTATAATCTCGTATGTGGTCTTTTCCTTTAACAGACCGTCCTGATGTATTCCAGACTCATGGGCAAAGGCATTGTCCCCGACAATCGCTTTATTCGGCTGAACCATAATGCCTGTGATGCTGCTTATAAGCCTGCTTGACGGATATATCTGCTCTGTATGAATCCTTGTGTCAAGATTGATAATGTCTTTTCTTGTCCTGAGTATCATCACAATCTCTTCCAGAGACGCATTGCCGGCACGCTCTCCTATGCCGTTTATAGTGCATTCCACCTGCCGCGCACCGTTCATAACTGCAGCAAGGGAATTTGCGACAGCGAGTCCAAGGTCATTATGGCAGTGGACGCTTATAATAGCCTTATTTATATTTCTCACATTATCTCTTATTCCTTTTATAAGCGCGCCAAATTCAGAAGGGATTGAATAACCCACAGTATCAGGGATATTTATTGTAGAAGCGCCTGCATCTATCACTGCCTCAAGGACTTCATAAAGATATGCAGGCTCTGAACGGCTTGCATCCATTGGCGAAAACTCTACATCCTCAACATATCCCCTTGCCCTCTTAACCATTTCAACAGCCCGCTTCTTTGCCTCATCTCTTGTCATTTTGAACTGGTATTTGAGATGGATGTCTGATGTGGATATAAATGTATGTATGCGCGGCTTCGGCGCATCCTTCAAAGCCTCCCATGCCCTGTCAATATCCTCAGGTTTTGCCCTTGCAAGACTGCAAATCACAGGACCATCTACCTCATGGGAAATACGCCGGACTGCCTCAAAATCTCCGGGCGAACTAATTGCAAAACCTGCTTCGATAATATCAACCCCGAGTCTTGCCAATTGCTTTGCAATAAGCACCTTTTCCTCAACATTCATTGATGCGCCGGGAGACTGCTCTCCGTCTCTTAATGTTGTGTCAAATATTTTTATATAGTCAGTCATTTTATCTTTCCTTATGATGCAACTCCTGTTGCGCCGCTGTCTTCTTTACCCTTCTTCCCCACAATGTGGTTAATGGCCCCGATATGACATAGCCGAAAGTTAGAACAAAAAACATCACCTGCGGCTCCGCGGCTATAACAATCAGCAAGAATATAAGCCCTACCAACAGTTTAAACGGCATTCGCTGGGCAGGCCCCAATTCCTTGAAACTGTAATACCTGACATTGCTCACCATGAGGAATGCAAGGGTATAGACCATAATCAATATGGTCACATGTTTTGTTATCTCTTCATGGCCAAAATGGTAAAACATCAGCACTGTGGCGGCAACAAGCGACGCAGCGGCAGGAATCGGCAACCCGTTGAATCTTTTGCTTTCAATGGTGTTTATCTGAATATTGAATCTGGCAAGCCGGAGCGCGCCGCACACAACATACAAAAATGCGGCCAGCCAGCCGTATCTGCCAAAAGGCCTGAGTGCCCATGTAAATATCAATATGCCGGGGGCGAGACCAAATGCTATGAGGTCTGCCAGAGAATCATACTCCACGCCGAATTTGCTTGTTGATTTTGTAAGCCTCGCGATCCTTCCGTCCAATCCATCCAATACCGCAGATATGATTATCGCAATGGCCGCCTTATCAAAATCGCCGTCTAATGATGCAATAATAGAATAGAACCCGCCCAAAAGACTGGCGGATGTAATAAGATTCGGTAGAAGGTAGATGCCTCTTTTTATGCCAACCGGCTTCTGTCTTTTTATCTCTTCGTCTATCATAATTTTTCCCTCCAGTATCCGATTATTGATTTACCCGCCTTTACCTTATCGCCAATCTTTACATTTATCCTGCAATCTACGGGCAAATACACATCCAATCTTGAGCCAAACCGTATCATACCAAATCGCTTCCCTTTTTCTAAAACATCGCCCTCTTTTACATAGCAGACAATCCTTCGGGCGAGAAGCCCGGCAATTTGGTTTACCACAAATTTCTTGCCGTTGCCAGCCTCTATGAGCAAGGCATTCTGCTCGTTTTCAAGAGATGCCTTGTCCTTGTCAGCAGAAAAAAACTTGCCGGGATTGTAAAAAACACCTAACACCTTTCCCGATGCCGGAACCCGGTTGACGTGCACATTGAAGACATTCATAAAGATGCTAATCTTGATAAATCCCCCCTCAATCCCCCCTTTAATAAAGGGGGGGACGGGGGGATTATCTCCTTGACATTTATCAACAATGATTATCCTGCCGTCCGCAGGAGATATGATGGAATCAGGCCCGGCAGGTATTTCTCTTTCAGGGTCACGAAAAAAAGATACAATAAAAATAGTCAGCGCAAGAAAAAACCAACCAATCCCATGCAGACCAAGGAGCCATAGAACAATTGTAACAAAAATTGAGGCCAGGATAAAGGGGTAACCCTCCCTGGCCAATGGAATACGCATAATGTCCTTTCTTAATTTTTGCTCTTATCTACAATCTTTCCCTTCTTAAGCCACGGCATCATGGCGCGGAGTTTTTCGCCGACCTTTTCTATGGGATGATTCTGCCCTTTTCTGGTAAGCGCAGTAAACACGGGCTTGTTTGCCTTGTTTTCCAGCATCCATTCCCTTGCAAATGCGCCGCTCTGTATTTCTGATAATATCTTCTTCATCTCTCTTTTTGTTTCTTCTGTTACAACCCTTGGCCCCCTTGTCAAATCACCGTACTGGGCAGTGTTGCTGATGGAATATCTCATGTTAGATATGCCGCCTTCGTATATTAAATCCACAATGAGCTTTAATTCATGCAGACACTCAAAATATGCCATCTCCTCAGGATAGCCTGCTTCAATAAGCGTTTCATAGCCCGCCATAATAAGCGCTGTTGCTCCGCCGCAGAGAACTGCCTGTTCGCCAAACAAATCGGTTTCTGTTTCATCCTTGAAGGTAGTCTCAATGATGCCTGCCCTACCGCCGCCAATAGCAGATGCATAAGCAAGCGCAATATCCTTTGTGTTCTTTGACGGATCCTGATACACAGCAATAAGCGTAGGCACACCGGCGCCTTTTGTATATTCATGTCTCACCAGATGGCCCGGCCCTTTAGGAGCGGCCATAAATATATTTATGCCTGCATCAGGCACTATCTGGCCAAAGTGGATATTAAAACCGTGGGCAAATGCCAGATACGAGCCTTTTTTTAAATTAGGCCCAATCTCATTTTTATAAAGATCGCCCTGAAGTTCGTCCGGCACCAATATCATTACAACATCAGCCTGTTTTACAGCGCTTGCAACATCCATAACCTTTAGGCCCGCTGTCTCTGCCTTTTTCCACGAGGCTCCGTCCTTTCTAAGGCCGACAACCACATCAACGCCGCTCTCCTTCAAATTCTGCGAGTGGGCGTGTCCCTGGCTTCCGTAGCCGATGACAGCCACCTTTTTCCCCCTGATAACCTCAATATTTGCATCCTTGTCGTAATAGACCTTCATTATCATTATCTCCTCTCGTTATATGTGCGTTATGCATGATACGCAAACAGGTTAATAACGTAAAACATATCACGCACACGCATCACGGTTTTTTTGGGCTCCTCGCCATAGCGATCTTGCCTGTCCTGACAATTTCTTTGATGCCGAACGGCCTCAAAAGCTCTGTAATGGCATTCACCTTTTCTGCATCGCCTGTCATTTCAATAGTATATGTCGTTGGGCTCACATCAACAACCTTGCCCCTGAATATATCTATAATGCTCAATATCTCGGCCCTGTCTTTTTCATCTACATTGACCTTTATCATGGCAAGTTCTCTTTCTATATGCTCCTCAGCGGTAAGGTCGGATACCTTGATGACATTGATGAGTTTATTGAGTTGCTTGGTAATCTGCTCGACAACCTGATCGTCGCCGGTGGTAACAATAGTCATCCGGGATACCTTCAGGTCAAGCGTCTCCGCAACGCAGAGGCTTTCGATATTGAATCCCCTGCCTGAAAAAAGCCCGGCAACCTTGCTCAAAACCCCGAACTCATTGTCTACAAGAATTGATATTGTGTGGCGCATACATTTATTTACCTCTCACACCAGCAGCATCTTATTCAGCGGCTGGCCTGCCGGAACCATCGGGTAAACATCCTCTGCCGGATCAACCTGAAAATCCATAAAAACAGGTTTGTTCTTCACCGCAAGGGCTTCTTTTATTACCGCATCCACCTCATCCGGCTTTGTCGCCCGCAAACCCACTGCACCGTAAGCCTCAGCCACCTTGACAAAATCAGGGGCAACATCCATGCAGGTATAGGAATATCTCTTTTCATAGAAAAATTCCTGCCACTGCCTGACCATGCCGAGAAACCTGTTGTTGAGTATCGCAACCTTAACCGGCAGTTTATATTGAACCGCTGTTGCCAGCTCCTGAATATTCATCTGGATGCTGCCGTCGCCGGCAATGTCAATGACGGTTTTGTCGGGAGATGCCAACTGCGCGCCTATTGCCGCAGGAAAGCCGAAGCCCATGGTGCCGAGGCCGCCTGATGTAAGGAATGTCCTGGGCTTGTCAAATTTATAAAATTGCGCTGCCCACATCTGGTTCTGGCCGACTTCGGTTGTGATGATGGCCTTGCCCTTTGTCAGGTCATAGATCCTTTCTATGACATACTGGGGCTTTATCTTTTTCTCATCCAACTTGTAAGAAAGTTTATGCGTCTCCCCCCACTGTTTAATCTGTTCGTGCCATTCGGCAAGAGCCTCTCCCCGATTAAGAATTTCGGGGACATGTTTATGCGCCTTGCTCCCTTTGGTTTCATCCAGCGCCTTGAGCATGTCTTTGAGAACTGATTTTACATCTCCCACAATCGGCACATCCACGCGCACATTTTTGCTGATGGATGTAGGGTCAATGTCAACATGAATGACCTTCGCATACGGCGCAAACTCGTCTATCTTTCCAGTAACACGGTCGTCAAAGCGCGCGCCGATAGCTATGAGGCAGTCGGTGTTTGTTACGGCCATGTTCGCCGGGTATGTTCCGTGCATACCGAGCATTCCGAGAAAAAGAGGATCCGTGCCGGGAAATCCGCCGAGGCCCATGAGGGTATTGGTAACCGGTATATGGAGTTTCTCCGCAAATATCTTTAATTCAT
>CAZVZI010000044.1:0-8162 GCA_964631455.1 uncultured Thermodesulfobacteriota bacterium
TGAGAAGGTCAATAAAGAGCGGGAAAAAAGCGGCGAACCTCTTTTTGCAAATCCGAGAAATGCTGCTGCAGGTTCTCTTCGTCAACTTGATTCCAGAATAACAGCATCAAGGCCTTTGGATATATTCTGTTATGGTGTCGGAGTTGTTGAAGGGATAAAGTTTAAAACCCATTTTGAGACATTAGAGGCATTAAAGGCATTCGGCTTAAAAACTAATCCTCTTATAAAAATCTGCACCGGCATTGAAGCTGTGCTGAATTATCATAAAGACATGGAGAAAAACCGGGATAATCTTGCTTACGAAGTTGACGGGGTAGTTATAAAGGTAAATGACCTTGAACTTCAGGAGCGACTTGGGATTTTAACGAGAAGCCCAAGATGGGCGCTGGCATATAAATTTAAACCGCAGGAGGAGACAACGAAGATAAGAAGCATAGAAATTGGTGTCGGAAGGACAGGGGCATTGACGCCTGTCGCTATAATGGAGCCTGTGGAGGTAGGCGGCGTCACCATAGAAAGGGCGACGCTTCACAATCAGGATGAGGTGGATAGAAAGGATGTGCGGGTTGGCGATACGGTGGTTGTAGCAAGGGCAGGGGATGTGATTCCTGAAGTTGTAATGGTTATAAAAGAGAAACGGCTGGGAAAGGAAAGGCCATTTAAAATCCCTGATAAATGCCCGCTTTGCAATTCAAAGGTTGAAAGAATCGGGGCAATACACTACTGCACAGGCGGGTTTTCCTGTCCTGCGCAGGTAAAAGAAACAATAAAGCACTTTGTGTCAAAGAGGGCAATGGATATAGAAGGGCTTGGAGATAAACATATAGAGCAATTCGTTGACGACGGCCTTATAAAAAATGTGGCGGATTTATATTATCTTAAAAAGGATGCTCTTTTAACGCTTGAAAGATGGGCTGAAAAATCGGCGGATAATTTGATTGATGCGATTGAAAAGAGCAAAACCCCAACGCTTCCAAGGCTTATATATGCCCTGGGAATAAGACAAGTCGGCGAACACATGGCACATGTGCTGGCAGAAGAGTTTGGAACACTTGAGGCAATTATAGATGCAGACAAAGAGAGGCTGCTGTCCGTGCATGACATTGGGCCTGAAACGGCAGAGAGCATCTATGATTTCTTTCAGGAAAAACACAATATCAGGATTATTGAAAAACTAAAAAAGGCCGGTGTTGTTTTTCCTAAAATAAAAAGGATTGAAGGCAAGTTATCCGGCAAGACATTTTTATTCACCGGAACCCTTGAATCGTTTTCACGAGATGCGGCAAAAGAATTGCTGGAAAAACAGGGCGGCAAAGCAGTATTAAGCATCAGTAAAAAGATAGATTATGTGGTTGCTGGCGCTGAGCCAGGTTCAAAATATGATGAGGCAAAAAGACTGGGGTTAAAAATAATAACAGAGGAGGAATTTATATGGATTACAAAGGGTTTTCCAAAAAAGAACTAATGGATATCCTATATGTGGTTCAAGCTGCCAGCGTCTGCGAAACAGAAGCGGATATGGTAAAGATTATCCATAAGGCAAGAGAATTGGTTTGCGCAGACTATTGCATCTGCGGGATTGAAGGGAAGACCGGCGATGGTTTGTCGCCTGTTCTGCAGATTGTAAACGGGAATTATCCCGAAGAATGGCTCAATATATATCTTGCTGAAAAGTTTTATAAAATAGACCCTGTTATTAGACATCATCTCAAATTTGGCATGACACAGGTCTGGTCCGATACATTTAAATTTTATAACGATAAGGCATCCGGAGATTTTTTGAATTGTGCCGCCGATTTCGGTTTAAAACACGGTATATCAAGCGGTGTCTTTGATCCTGAGGAAAAGAATATAAGCATCTTCTCATTTGCAAGCAATACAAGCAGGAATGGATTTAAATCCCATTCCAAAAAAATAGTGGATATACTTATACCGCATCTTCATAAGTCCCTTGCAAGGAGCCGCAAAATGGCGGGGCTGGCGATTAATCAACATGTCTTATTAAAAAACAGGTAACTTTGTTCCATCTATTCCCCATGAATTGATTTATGGAGGCGACTAAATGGATAATAAAGAATTTTCCAAAAAAGAATTGATACAAATCCTTGAAACAATACAAACCCTGATAAATTGCAGGAATGAGGATGATATTAAAACAGTATTGGAAAAGGCTAAAGAATTGGTATGTGCGGAGCGTAGCATAGGCGGTTTGACATTATACGATACTAAAGGGTTGCCACAGGTAAGAAATATAATCAATGGGAGCTATCCGGAAGAATGGTTTGAAGCATACAGAGAAGAAAAACTCTACGAGATAGACCCTATAGTCTGGCATCATCACAAGTTTTTAGGAACCCAGATATGGGCTGATACCTATAAGAGATATAAAGATAAAATACACCCCGAATTTATTTACAATGCCAATAACTTTGGTCTTTGTTTCGGAATAGCCGGCGGCATACACTCTCCTAATAATATGTTGACAAGTATAATATCTTTTGCCGGCAGCAGAAATAATTTCGGAACGCATCAGAAGGCAATCATAGATATTCTCACCCCGAATTTTCATCAGGCAATAGTCAGGGTGTGTAAAGAGAATGAAAACAGACCACTGCCCTATCTGACACCACGGGAGAAAGAGATTGTTAAGTGGATAAAGGCGGGCAAGACCAACTGGGAGATATCCATGATATTGAATATAAGCGAGAGGACGGTAAGATTTCATCTCGAGAACATAAAATACAAATTTGATGCAACTAATAAGGCGCATGTTGCAGCCATTGCAATGGAACAAGGGGAGGCAGATTAACCATCCATTGAAAAAACTCCGGTTTTCTTTCCATGGCAAACAATTCAAAATTTCGCCAATCCAGCAAAACTATTCCTGCGGTTACCCCGTCTCCAAAAGATAAAAAATCTCCCATCGGTATGAACGGAAGGTATGCTTTGAAATAGCGATAGGTTCTTTTTTCTGCAACAGCCGCCAGATATCTCATGTCCTGCTTAAGACACAGTTGATAGATAGCTTTATAGATAAGATGGCATACTGTCAGCGAAGGGCTTACCGCAACCGTTCTGTATTCTTTCTTAACGCATATTCTGGTAGCCTCTGCCATATCGGGAAGTTTCCTGAAAGGCTTGTCTTTCGGCAATAGACCGGCAAATTCTTTTTCTATCATGAATGGGTGGGGCGCCGGGATAGAACGGACATAGCCTACCAGTTTGTTTTCTGCATCAAAAACTCCTAATGAATCGGCGAACGAATCATAGCCGTCTTTTTCCATTCCATCCGGAGAAGGCGGAACCCATTTAAGTTCATCAACAAAAACCTCGTGCCTTAAACCAAATGCCGCCTCCATCTCTTCATGGGTTGACAGGGTTTTTATCAGATAGCCGCCTTCCTGAAATATCAGTTCCATGAAGCCGTTTTTAGCACAAAATAAAACTTCATGTAACTGGCCGTCCAGCCAGTTATATTTTGGATAAAAATGTAATATAATAAAAAATTTTATACCTGTCGTTTACGACAGGTTACAAATAGAGATAATTTTGGTAATAATGGCAACCATAGGGATAGATGTAAAATATGTCCTCGGTGCGCTATGATTGCCAATCTAACCAACCTAAGAACAACAAACAATAACGGCAGCCGCCATGTGCATATTACAGTTGAAGCAGGGGGCGGGCAAACAGATGCCGCATTGGGTTTTATTATCCGTGGAAAACTTTACAAGATGAATATTAAGCTTGAGCCAAAGCAAACCTGTGAGTTTTCGCTAAAACACACAGAGACGGGCATATGCTGGGTGAATGTTACTGACAGTGAAATGCAGTTGAGCCTTGGTAAATTTCTTGATCTGGATGCGCCTGATAGTTCATAAAAAAGTTTTCAAGGAGGTTGGTTATGCCAAACACAGATTGGAAATCTATAGTGGGCTCTGTAGCGCCGACCATACCCAACTATTTTGCAGGTCTCTCCGGCGATTTTGACGGGCAGGGGATGAGCTTCGGCGTTGTGCATGGAATCATTTATGACCTGGAAGCACAGTTCGGGATTAGGCTGGCGGAGGTTAATGGATAGAACCGGTATCCATTACAGGACTCTTAGATTCTTCTATATTCCCGAAATTATCTTCGTATCTTTTGATATTCTCCTGCAGGGCATTTAAAAACCTCTTTGCATGTTTCGGACTCAGGATAAGCCGTGACCTTACCTTTGCCTTTGGTGACTGAGGCTGAAGGAAGATAAAGTCAAAGATGAATTCATTCTCGCTGTGGTTCACTGCGGCAAGGTTTGTATAGATGCCCTGGGCAATATCGTCATCTATCTGAATCTCTATTTTCACCTCTTTTGCCTTGGTTTTGTCATCTGCCATAAAACCTCCCTGTATTTTTCATTCTCAATTGAATAACACACTCCACAGCTTTAGTAAAGCCTTTGCAATAAGAAGGAGAAAGGAATATAATCTGCAAGAAATGGCCATAGAATCCATATATAGAGACAAAACCGTTGTTGAGAATCTCGTTAAGAAGATAAGGGAAACTTCGCTGAAACGTCCTGTAAAGATAATGCATGTATGCGGCACGCATGAGAATGTGATAAGCCGTTTTGGGTTAAGGGATTTATTGCCGGAAAATGTGGATGTAATTGCAGGGCCGGGCTGTCCTGTGTGTGTATGTCCTGGCCATGATATAGAATTTGCAATTGAGCTTGGCCTGAAGCAAAAGGCAATAATCGCCACATTCGGGGATATGATTAAGGTTCCGTCTCAATCCGGCTCCCTATCTGATGTCAAGGCGCAAGGGGCGGATATAAGAGTTGTATACGGCCCTTTTGATGCCGTAAAGATTGCAAGAGAAAATCCTGAGAAAGAGGTTGTGCTCTTTGCCGTCGGTTTTGAAACAACAGCCTGCGCCGTAGCTTCACTTGTTCAACAGTCCGATTTCCCCAAAAACCTCAGTATCCTTGTTTCTCATCGCCTTATCCCTCCGTCTATGGAGTTTTTGCTGGGAGTCGGCGATCTCTGCATAGACGGTTTTCTCATCCCAGGCCATGTAGCGACTGTCATGGGGCTTGAACAGTATCGGCTTTTTCCAGAGGCATACAGGATGCCGACTGTTGCAGCAGGTTTTGAGCCGGTGGATGTTCTTATGGGAATACTGGCTGCTGTTAAGCAGATAAATGAAGGGGTTTATAAATGTGAAAATGTGTATAAAAGGGCTGTGCAAGATAAAGGAAACATGAGGGCGCAGACGGCGATAAAAGAGGCTTTTGATGTTGTTCCCGCATACTGGCGCGGTATTGGAAAGATACCAAGGTCGGGGCTTAAGCTGAAGCAAAGATACAAGATGCAGGATGCGAGATTCAGGTTTGATAACCCCCATTCGCCCCCCTTTTATAAAGGGTGGAACGGGGGGTTAGATATAAACCCCGGCTGCTCCTGCCATCTTATAATGATTGGCAAGATAAAGCCGACAGGGTGTTCGCTTTTCGGCAATACCTGCGTCCCTGAAGCGCCCTACGGGCCGTGCATGGTGTCTATGGATGGGACATGCAGGGTGTGGTATAAGTATAAAAGGCCGTGAGCCCAAAAAATGCAACTGTATTTTGTTTATCTTGCGACTGCTTTAAGTATGCCGCTCAGTATAGCCGTTGGCGTCGGCGGGCAGCCGTGTATATAGACATCTACAGGGATGATTTTTCCGATACCGCCCAAAGAGGCGTAACTCTCTCCGAATATGCCGCCGTCATATCCGCAGTCGCCGACAGCAACCACAAGTTTTGGAGCAGGCGTGGCGTTGTAGGTTCTCCGCAATGCAATCTCCATGTTTCTTGAAACAGGCCCTTTAACAAGAAGCATATCGGCAAACCGCGGCGATGCGGTAAAGTGGATGCCGAATTTTTCGCAGTTGTAGATGGGATTATTTATGGCGTGGATTTCCAGTTCGCAGCCATTGCATGAGCCTGCGTCTACCTGTCTGATGGTAAGGCTCCTGCTAAAACGGCGTCTGACAGTCTCCTCAAGCCTTGCGCCAATTTCCTCTATCTCGGCCTCTGCCGCTGATGGAAGCGGCTCAGTAACAATGCCGATGCGGAATATTTGGTGAAGGATTCTAATCATAAATCATTCCCCGAATACGATTGATTGAAACTTTTGTTGCACAATGGAAAATCAGGCACGATATTTCCGTGAATAGCCTGCTCAAGGGCAATCCAGTTGACGCTGGATGGGTCGCGCACCATACATCTATTGATCCCGCCTTTTGGTCCCGACTGAATCCAGTAAACGATTTCTCCGCGCCAGCCTTCAACAACTGCAAAGCCGGATTTGTCAGGCGGCGGCGGATTAAACTTAACTGCAATATTGCCATCCGGCAGGCCATGAAGTATAGCGCGGATAATTCTAATAGATTCCCGTATCTCCTCTATCCTCACCCATGCGCGGGCGTGAACATCGCCTGATTGAAGGACTGTTGTCTTTGGGACGATTATGTTGTAAGGCGGAAACGGGTTTTGAATTCGGCAATCCAAATTCCGGCCGCTTGCCCTTGCAACAAAGCCAACAACCCCCAATTCCTTTGCCTTTTCAGGGGGTAAAATCCCTGCGTCCCTTACCCTGTCCTCAAGAGACGGGTTTTCATCATAGATAGTAACAAGCCTTTCAAATTCATTTGTAAGCCAATCCATTTCTGCCAGTATTTCTTCTTTAGCATCTTTGCTTATATCTACACTTGTTCCGCCAGGTATAACCTTGTCCATCATAAATCTATGGCCGAAGGTTTTTAGATTTGTGCGGAGGAGCCTTTCTTTGAGTATTGAGAATTGATACAAAAGAAACGCAAAGGCAACATCATTGCATATTCCGCCCAGATCCCCGACATGATTTGCAATGCGCTCCATCTCCAGCATCAAGGCCCGAAGCCACAATGCCCGCTCCGGCGGATTGCATCCGGTCATCACCTCAACTGCCCTGCAATAAGCAAGGGCATGGGCAACCGTGGTGTCTCCTGATACCCTGCCGGCCAGTCTTGTGCCATCTTCCCATGACATAGTTTCAAACTTTTTTTCTATGCCCTTGTGAACATAGCCTAATTTTTCCTCAAGATTTAATATATCTTCTCCCACTGCCTGAAACCTGAAATGCCCCGGCTCAATGATGCCTGCATGAACAGGACCGACAGGTATTTCATAAACCCCTTCGCCCTCTGCCTTTATGAACGGATATTCCCCTTTTACCCTCGGCATCGCTTTTGAGGCGTCAAATGTCTTTCTCAGCGGATAGGCATCTTCAGGCCAGTCCTCATGTTTTATCCATGGCCTCAAATCCGGATGCCCCACCGGCACAACACCCATGAGGCTTCTCATCTGCCTCTCAAAACGATATGCTGAAACGAACTTCTTGGTGAGGCTTGGAAATGCAGGGTCTTCAAGCGGGGCATAGGTTTTGATAATCAGGTATTCCGAATCTTTTGCGTAACAGGCGTAAATGCCGAACCCCCTGCCAAAGGGAGACTCATCTGTCGCCCATTCTGCAACAAGCCGGGCATCAGCCGCTTTCATCGCCTTTGCCACATTAACAAACCATTCCCTCGGGACTTGGTAACATGGCACACTTGCAGGATGGTGTTTTGTGTCCTGTTTTGCGTCTCCGCCGAAGGCGGTGGTTATTGTGTCGTTTAGGGTGGTCATTTCAACAACCCCGCCGCAGTGGAAAACCACTCCGCCAGAAAATTAGGCATATAAATACCAATAATAAGAACCAATATCATGTGCAAAATAACCGGCACATGGGCGACTTTTAAAAACTGTTGGTTTGCCGGAATCTCTCCGGCAACCATGGGCTGAACCCTTCTGAAAAGAGCTGCGAATGCCACGCCGAGCCCTATCAGGAGCAAAGGCGTCAAAAGTGGCGCATTTTTTATTGTCGCAGTCAATATCAAAAATTCGCTGGCAAATACACCAAATGGCGGCATCCCCGCAATTGCCATGACGCCGAATATCATGCCCCATCCGACAAGGGGATTGCCTTTGATAAGCCCTTTTATCTTGCTCATCTCCTGCGTTCCGTTCATCTGAGAGGCATGGCCTACTGTAAAAAATATTGCCGACTTGGTCAGGCTGTGAACCAGCATATGCAGGAGCGCGCCGAATGTTGCAATCG
>CAZVZI010000044.1:8172-8707 GCA_964631455.1 uncultured Thermodesulfobacteriota bacterium
ATGCAAACATCCTTTTTATGTCTTTTTGTCTTAAGAGGGAAAACGCTGCCACAAGAATAGATAAAAGCCCGAACCCCATCATTATATAACCTGCCTGATGCGTGCCTGTAGCGCCGTCAACAAGAACCTTGCATCGCACCAGCGCGTAAAGAGCGATATTTAAAAGAAGCCCTGAAAGCACGGCTGATATTGGCGTGGGGCCTTCGCTGTGCGCGTCAGGAACACAAATGCAAGCGAAAGCACAGTCGGCTCAAGTTTATCTTTTACCTGATTTAAGTTTGTCCAGAGAAGCGCCTCGCCGCCCTCGCCCAAAACCTTTTCTGCCGCAAAGTATAGAAGAACAGTGCCGAAGAGCGCCAGGGCAATGCCTACGCCGCAGAGGATAAAATATTTCCATGCCGCCTCAATAGCAGTAGGCGTGCGGTAGAGAGAGACCAGCAGAACTGTTGACAATGTGGCAAGCTCCATTGCTATCCATAAAACCCCGAGATTGTTTGTAAGAAGCGCAAGAAGCATTGCAAAGATAAAAAGCTGG
>CAZVZI010000045.1:0-8657 GCA_964631455.1 uncultured Thermodesulfobacteriota bacterium
AACTCTTTTGCAAACTGTCGTAATAATAGTAATCCATTCTTTTAGTTAAATCTTTTTTTGCAACCATAACTGTATGATTAACCTTCCCTGTCTTTTCCAACTCATGTAGTTTTGCAATATAGTTTAAATTGTTTTCTTTGAATTTCTCTAAAATAAGAATGCTTGTTTTAGCAGATGTTTCTTCAAATACATTTCTGGGCAGACTGATAACATGCAGAACTTTTGTTTTTCTTAAAATAAATTCTCTTACATATTGATATTGCGGATTAGAAAGGATGCCATCTGGAAGGACAACTACAATAAAGCCTTTTTCTCTGGCTAGTCTTATAAAGATTTCAAGAAAGAGTATTTCAATTGCCTGACTTTTTTTTAAATTCTCATTATTTTTAGCCAGTTCATAATTGGATAATATTTTTTTTGCTTCTATACGATGGAACCAACTGCTGAAAGGTGGGTTTCCAACAACAAGGTCAAAACCGCCTTTTGAAATAACTTTTTGAATTTTTGGCAACTCCCAAATTTTTTGTGAAAGACTATCTTTACAAGCAAAAAAAGAATTTTGTATGTTAGACTTATGTAATTCAGATACGACATCTTTATCAATGTCTATCCCAAATAATTCAGCCTTTTTCCATATGCTTGATGCTAATTTTAGGAATATTCCATTCCCAACCGCTGGGTCAATTATGCTTTTAACTTTCAATATTGGGATAAGTGAAAGCGCTTTTCCCACTGCAAATTCAGGGGTAAAATACTGATTATGTTTTTTCCTGTTTCGGTGCCTTTGAATCTTGTTTTTCTTAATATGAAAAAGTTGTTCCTGGGTTAAACCCATATGGCAACCTCCCTATAAATCCCTTCATCACATTATAAAGTCCGAATATTATTTTCAAAATATCTTTTTCCAATTTAAAGCCGAGTTTTGTCATATAATCAATGGTAAGTTCAACGGTCTTAACTTCCTCACCCTGATAGGTTGCATTGCCGATGACAATCACTGCATATTTATTAGGTTTTAAAATTCTATACATCTCATTATAAGATTTCTTCATATCACTGTTGTATAATTCAACTCGCTCTTTTCCTTTGCCGCGAACACCGACAAAATTCTCTCTTATCTCATTTAATAAATACCCCATATCCTCCAATGAGTGGGCATCATTTTCCACATAATCAAGGGCAATGGAATAAGGCGGTGATGTAATAATCCCGTCTATTGAATTGTCCGGCAGTTCAATATTTCTCGCATCCCCTTCTTTCAGGTCAATAGTTCCCAATCGTAAATCTAATGTATCCGCAATTTCTTTATAATCCTTTACGGAATCAATCATCAAATGTAAATTCTTGATAAAAGATTGTTCGAAGGCGCGGCCTCTCCGTGCAGCATCGCTAACCGCCAACAGTCTTGCAAGGGCGTAGAAATCTCTTACTTTTTCATTTTCAACACCTTCAAGGGTTTTATAAAAATCTCTTTCTTGATTAAAAAGCGATGGCTTGAGTTTGGATATTAAAGAGTTTTTCAGTTTTATAATTTCGTCAATAACATAAATTGATTTTGTTTTAACCTTGCCCTGCATCACACAGAGAGGAGAAATGTCAATTCCAATAAAATTTATCCCAAGCAACTGCGCTTCCAATGCGGTAGTTCCGCTGCCGGAGAATGGTTCAAATACAGTGTCTCCATCTTTTAATCCAATGATGTTTAATAACGCCCGAATCATTTGGGGATGAAATTTGCCTTTGTAAGGATAAATCCAATGGGTAAGATATTGATTGACTGACCTTGTTCTGTTTTTTTGAATGATTTGAAAATAATCGGTAAGGGTCTGCTCGGCAGTTTTGAAGTAGGAAGAACGTTTCACTATTTTATCGGTAAGTTCTTTTGACTTGTTTTTAATTTTAAATTCTCTCAGGGCATTGGTTACCTCAAAATCTGCTCCCAGCGCCCTCAATTCCAATTCTGCCAATGATAACTCATAGATAAATTGCGCATTATCCAATAAACGCAGATCCGAGTTTTCAGCATAGCTCAAATCATATGCCCAAAATTGGCTTACCTCTTCAGCCCGCTCCATCATTATTTTACCTTTGCTATTGGTAATCATATCTCACTTAAAAACCGCATGGGCGCCCCATGAAAATATTTTTATGACCGTAAAAGAACCGATAAGAATTAAAAAAGCAATTATGGAATAAACAGCGGCCTTTCTGCCGCGCCAGCCCACGGTAAGTCTGCCGTGAAGAAGAGCGGCATACAAAAACCATGTGATAAGAGACCATATCTGTCTCGGCTCCCAGCTCCAGTAACTGCCCCATACATACTCAGCCCATATTGCCCCTGTAATCATGGCCAATGTCAGGAGAGGAAAACCATAGGTAAGGCATTTGTAGCTGATCTCATCAAGAATATCCAAAGACGGAAGCAAAAAATATAATCCGCCCACCTTCTTACTCTTTAGATAGCGCTCCTGAATCAGATACATTATACCAAATATAAAGCACATGGCAAAGAAGGCATTTCCAAGAAAGGCCAGACCCACATGGATGGGAAGCCACCAGCTTGCCAAAGACGGCGCCAGCGGAATTATCTCTTTGGGCAGAAACGATGCGGTAATAAGCAGTAAAAGGGCAAACGGCGCAACAAATGCGCCCAGCACCGCCAGCCTGTATTTGAAGCGTATTAAAAGATATATTGCCACAACCATCCATGAAAAAAGGGTCAAGGCTTCGTGGATGTCTGCAAAAGGCGGCCTTCCCGCTTCAATCCACCTGCTCGCAATGGTAAGGGTGTGAAAGACAAAACCGGCAAGTATGGTCTTATTTGCAACACCTAATATCTTATCATTATGCGCTATAAGATATGCTGTGGCTATTAACGTGGCTGATAGATAAAGGGCTGCGGTTATGTAGAAAAGTGTGATGTTCATTTTCAAGCAGGTTATGGCTCTAACCTGCTTTCTCCAATGTCTTTTTAAGAAATCTATTTATCTCTTTTTTTCTCCCCTGCCTTATCCACTCCAGCATGGGGGAGTTTACAATGTTTTCAAATATCTTTTTATTTTTATCAGATTCCTTGCTTATGGTCAACAACTTGTCTCTTACCTTACCCATAATTCCAAGAAATACGCCATACTCGCTGCCAAACTCTTTTTCCAATTGTTGCCGTATCTTTTTTGCCATTGCAGGCGATTTGCCGGAGGTAGATATTGCTATTAAAAGGTCGCCCCGATCTACAACCGCAGGCACGATAAAATTGCATAATTCCGGCACATCTACAACATTTAAGAGGACGGCTTGCTCCTTGGCCTCTTTAAACACCGCCTTATTTACCCTGGAATTATTCGTAGCGCTATAGGCAAGAAAAAAACCTTTTAAATCCCCGCGCTCATAGGACTTTGGACAATAGCCGATTTTCTTTTTACTTGCGAGTTTTTTTAAGGCAGGGGTAAGCTCCGGACTTATGACCAAAACCCTGGCGCCGGCATCAAGGAGAGATAAAACTTTCCTCTCCGCAACATTTCCCCCTCCAATCACAACGCAGGGTTTTCTTTTTATATCAAGAAAAATCGGGTAGTATCGCATTATTAAGGTGTTTCCAGCATCTTTAACAAGGCCGGGCCTTCCATATATCCGGGAAGCAGTCTGCCGTCAGGAAAGATAATGGCAGGGGTTCCGCTTATACCGAGGCTTTTTGCCAGCTTTATATTTTCATCAACCTCTTTGGCCTCGCAGTCAGGTTTTGGAAGTTTCTTTCCTGCAAAGGCATCATCTAATAGCTTTGCAGATTTTTTATTGCAGATGATTGTCTTGCTCTTTTCATACGCATCAGGATGTATATCCAGTGGGAAAAGCTTTATATAAAATGCGATATCCTTTCTTGTTTCCAAAATTTTTTTTATCTCCTCATGGAGTTTTTTGCAGTAAGGACAATCGGGGTCATCAAATACAATAACCTTTTTAGCGGCCATAGGATTGCCCATGATAACCGCATCGGCAAGAGGAATTTTAGACAGGTCAACCTTTTTAAGTTCAGGAGGTTTTCCTATCTGTTCAAGCGGCGTGAATTTTCCTTCCACCAGATACTTTTTGGCAAAATCAACATATATGATAAATTTCTGGCCTTCTCTTACAGCCTCTATTTCCCACAGCCCCTTCACAGGCGCCATTCTTACATCGGCAACATCTGCCTTGAATACATCAGCCTTGATGAGTTTTTTCGCTTCATCCTTTGACAGGGTGTGGCAGGTTGTGCAATCCTGGCCACAACCAGCCCCCTGAAATGCAAAGGCTGTATCCATAGCCCAAAGCGGCATTGTGTAGATAATGCCTGTCAGTAAAAGCACAGCTAAAATCTTTTTCATTGTTCACCTCGTTTGTTTAAATTCAGGTTAAGGTTTAAACCTCAACCTTAACCTATTTCTATTTTAGCCCCAGCACATCCTGCATATCATACAAACCTTTGGGCTGTTTTACAACCCACATGGCAGCCCTTACAGCGCCCCTTGCAAACGTCTCTCTGGATTGAGCGCGGTGTGTTATCTCCATCCTCTCGCCGAGTCCGCCGAAGATTATTGTATGATCTCCCACAATATCGCCTGCCCGTATGGTCTGTATGCCTATTTCCTCTGGCTTCCTTTCGCCGATTATGCCGTGCCTTTCATAAACCGCCGCCTTATCCAAGTCTCTATTAAGGCTGTGGGCAAGCACCTCTGCAAACCTCATTGCAGTGCCTGAGGGGGCGTCTTTCTTCAATCTGTGATGGGCTTCGACTATCTCAACATCATAATCCCTGCCCAAAACCTTTGCCATGTCAGAAACAACCTTGAGCAGGAGATTGACCCCCACGCTCATGTTTGGCGCCGCAACTATCTGCATCCGGCTTCCCACCTCTTTCAATCGCTCTCTTTGATGATGGGAAAAACCTGTTGTGCCGATGACCATAGCGATTGTACTTTTAAGCGCAATATCAAGATGGTGCATGGTTGCTTCGGGAAGGGTGAAATCGATAACGCAGTCGGCTTTCTTGACTGCCTTTTCGAAATTATCGGTTAATTTAATGCCTATTTTCCCGGAACCTGAAACTTCTCCGATGTCCTTGCCGATATCAGGATGGCCGGACCTTTCCACTGCGCCGGCAAGCTCAGCTTCCCCGGTTTCTCTTATAACATTTATAATGTTTCTGCCCATCCTGCCTGCCGCGCCTGTGACAACTATCCTGACCATGCCCTACTCCTTTTTCTCCTCCGTAAAATAGCGATTAAAAACCTCGCTATTTTACAAACCGGCGATTTGCCTGCCATACTTCGTTATCATCCACTTTTTGCTCCTCACCGTATCGTTGAACATACGGCTCGTCGCAAAAATTGGCCGCTGCCTCGTCTGACAGGCAACTTGGCGGTTTCCCCAAAAATCAAAGGCTATTTTTGGGTCTCCTTGATTTTCATATAGAAAACAAGGGCAAATATCATAACGGCTATCGCAACTGCAAACATTAAAGTGCCCTGCGGGTCGTTCCATTCTGCCAAATGCTCCAAAAATGTTACGGCAAGCATGAGGGCAATAACGCTTGAGAGCTTCTTCTTGAGGTCATCCAGGTCTTTTATAACCAACCATTCCGGAAGTTTTAATTCACCTATAAAAAGCTCATATAGGGCGATGGCAAATATATAGAGTATAACCGCAAGTATGAACGAGTCAAGGATTGCCACAGCATGTGCGGTAGCGCCGGCGGCCTCCGCTGTAAACATATCGGCAAATATATGGTGTATAGTAATAAACATCTTTACAGAGGCCCATATAAATATGGAAACAGATGCAGCCAGCGAAGAAATGACTGCAAGGAGAACCGCATATTTGGCGTTTTCAAGGATAGTTTTCATTTATATAATGCCGCAGCCGTTAAGCGCTTTTTGAAGTTTTTTTCTGTTCGCCTCTCCCATTTTTACCAGAGGCAGCCTGAACTCCTCTTGTATTTTTCCCATCATGGCAAGGGATGTTTTCACCGGTATAGGATTTGTTTCAAGAAACATGACCCTGTGCAGGGGCTGGAGTTTGTAATGGAGTTTTCTTGCCTTTTCAAGATTTCCGTTAAAAAACGCATCGCACATATCGCTTACACCCTTTGGCGCTATGTTTGATGTAACGGATATTACGCCGTGGCCGCCAATTGCTAAAATCGGCAGGGTCGTAAAATCATCTCCTGAAAGGATTATAAAACCTTTTCTGCACAGTTCAATCGTATCGCTCACCTGCTGGAGATTTCCGGTCGCCTCTTTTATGCCGACAATATTTTTAATTTCGGACAACCTGGCGACGGTCTCCGGAAGCATGTTAACACCGGTTCTGCCGGGAACATTGTAGAGAACAATCGGTATATTAACTTCTTCCGCCACTGCCTTGTAATGCTGATAAAGCCCTTCCTGAGTAGGCTTATTGTAATAAGGCGTAATCAAAAGCGCTGCATCCGCCCCTGCCTTTTCTGCATGTTTGGTCAGCATAATGGTTTCAGCCGTGGAGTTTGAACCTGTGCCGGCAATGACAGGGATTCTTCCGTTGACCGCTTCAATCGCAAGTTCAACAACCCGTTCATGTTCTTCATATGAAAGCGTCGCCGACTCTCCGGTTGTGCCGCACGGCACAATGCCGTCCGTGCCGTTTTTAATCTGGAACTCAATCAATCCCTTAAATGCCTTTTCATCCAGCCTGTTGTTTTTAAAGGGCGTGACAATTGCCGTCATGGAACCCTTGTAATTCATAACTCCTCCACTTTTAAAAACACTTAACAAAATATCTTATTTCTAAACTTATTTCAATCACTTTATAATAATCTGCGGCCTTGACGCAAGCACAATAAATGGCGTATAACCTTCGCATACGGAATTCTTAAACAGGAGGCGGAATGCAGACAGATATAGCCCCGTTAATTGTCGGCGTATTGATATTTATCTCAAGTCTTATTTCTCTGAAGCTAGGGCTCTCAGTGGCAATTATTGAAATCGTTTTGGGGGTTGTTGCAGGCAATCTTGGACTGAAGGCGGAGGAGTGGATGATGTTTCTGGCCGGCTTCGGCGGCATCGTCTTAACCTTTCTGGCAGGGGCTGAGATTGACACAAAACTGCTGAAGGAAAAATTCAAACAGAGTTTTCTTATCGGCTGGTTTTCTTTTTTGACGCCGTTTGCCGGCGGCTTTGTCTATGCCTATTATGCTGCGGGCTGGAGTTTATCGGCTTCACTTATTGCAGGTATCGCCTTATCAGAAACATCTCTTGCTGTTGTATATTCCGCCCTGGTTGAAACCAAGCTGTCAAACACAGAGGTCGGTAAAATGCTTATGGCATCTACATTCATAACCAATACAGGCACTGCACTGATATTAAGCATTTTATTTGTCAAACCGACCCTCTACACATTTATCTTCATTGCAGTTTCTATAGTTGTAATAATTGTGGCAACCAATTTTTCCCATCATGTGTTTGACAATCCGAAATTAAAAAACAAGGTGATTGAGCCTGAGATAAAATACATATTCCTTCTTTTGCTTGTCTTTATATATTTTGCAAGTTTGGGACAAGGGCATGCTATACTGCCGGCATTTGTGCTGGGACTTTTGATGTCAAAGCATTTTACCGAGACATCCGAGACAAGGGTTGTAAAGAATAGGCTCAGAACCGTTGCCTTTGCAATTGTTACGCCGCTGTTTTTCATCGTTGCAGGCCTCAAGGTTTCCTTGCCGGTCATTCTGTCTGTATTCGGACTCTTTGCCGCCTTTTTTCTTGTAAAACAGCTGTCCAAATTTATGGGCGTCTATTTTCTCGCCAAGAAATACATACCCGATGGCGGGATATATACCACCCTGTTAATGAGTACAGGCCTGACATTCGGGCTTATAGCAATTGTATTCGGACTACATTCAGGGTTTATCAACGATGCGCAGTATGCCGTATTGACCGGCGTTCTTATAGCAAGCGCCGTGATCCCCACATTTATAGCGCAGAAATGGTTTATGCCTGTGCATGCAGAGGATTTGGTGGATATAAATAACCGCTAATCTGCCTGCTTCCTCAAAAATGTCGGCGTATCGTAGGCATCTTCATCGGCAGCATTAAAACCGCCGAGCGGCCTGAGCCTCTGAACCTCTGCCGTCCCTACTTCGCTCTTTTTCTCTTTTTCCCTTCTTACAATTGTCGGAATATCCAAATCGCCGACAATAACAGCAGGCGAGATACCTTTGACCGGCGATGCCTTTCGGTCATCTTTTCCAAAACCGGTGGCAATGACTGTTACCCTGACCTCGTCGCCCATTTTTTCATCTATCACAGCGCCGAAGATAATCTCGGCGTCTTCATGCGCCTCTTCCTTGATAAGCCTTGAAGCCTCGTTCACCTCATGCAATGTTATATCGGATGCGCCTGTAATATTGATAAGCACGCCCTTTGCGCCGTGAATGGAGATATCCTCCAGAAGGGGGCTGGACATGGCCTTTCTGGCTGCCTCTACCGCCCTGTTGTCTCCGCGCGCAACGCCGGAACCCATAAGCGCAAGGCCCATCTCGCTCATTATGGTTTTTATATCGGCAAAGTCTACATTTACAAGGCCGTGTATTGTTATAACATCCGATATGCCCTTTACAGCCTGATACAACACCGCATCTGCCTGCT
>CAZVZI010000046.1:0-8416 GCA_964631455.1 uncultured Thermodesulfobacteriota bacterium
CTGAAAACTCAGAGGGGGTCTTTTTATCCGCGCCCTTTTCAGTAATTACCACACCCCTTGTTTTATCTCCAATCTCTTTTGCCTTTGTCTTAATCTCATACACGCCGCCGGACGGCTTTAAATCAATCTCTCCAACCTGCGATGAACCGGCATAGACTATTATGCCTTCGCTTCCGAATGGCGGCGACACCTCAAGTTCAAACCTGTCCTCTCCTGAAGGTATTTCATAAATCACGCCGCCGTTAAAATAATTACTCGTCCTGTATGGATTTGGGAGAAGCTGAACCATTTTACCATCGGCATCCTTATACACAACCCTTGCGTAAAACGGCTTATTGCCTTTGATATAGACCTTGATTTTTTCGCTGTTTTTATATTCCTTTTTATCTGTCCAGACATTGACGCTGAGCGGGCCAGAGGGGTCGTCAGACGAACCTTTGGAAACCCTTTCCATAGCCTTTTCGTCGGGGATAATCTCTGCCTTTATTTTTATTTTATAACAGTCTCCCATTGTTGCATCTTTATACCAGTCTTTTTCAAGCTCCTGAATAATCTTTACGGTCGCATTTGCGTATGCCGACACCAAGTCTTTTTCAAGTTCAAAATCCTTAACATGCGTCTCACTCTTTACATAGGTCGAAACACGCTCTATGGCCTTTCGCTTTGCATCAGCCAAAGCGGCCTGCTCAGTCTGCTTCCTTGACTTATCCTCGCCCATGCACGCATAGCCTTCGGATTCTGTAATGGTGGATTGGGCAGAATAGACATAGCGGTCTATGCCTGCCAATACGCCAACAACAAACAAAATTAAAAATATTTTTTTCATATATTCCTCCTGTATGCAGACCATGTCCGCTATTCGTCTTGCAAACTATTTTTGGTGGGCAGAACCACCCTGCTTTTTTCTAAACATTCCTATGAAAAAATTATATTTTTCCAGATGTCCTTCTTTCTCCGACCATTGCTTTATTTCTGTAAAATTTATTTTCTGCGCTTTTGCAAGCATTAATGCCTGTTCTAATGCCTGCGGGTCATTCCAATAATAATAAGCGGCAAGCCTGTCTTTTGCACTGTCGGTGGGAGTAAGTAGTATAATATTCCCTGCCTTTGTCTTTAAAGTATTTTTCTTTTTGATGGGCTCGTCTCCTATAGCTGCAGGAGGCGCGACAAATTCTACGAAAAATGGACAGTCTTTTCTTACAAAGTGGCGGGAGCTTTTTCTGTCAAACCCCAGTTCTGCAAGCATAGGGGAAATTTCCTTTATAGGGGAGGCGGATACAAAATCAAGGTCGCTTGAAAGATATTTATTTTTTGTATACATGGAGACGCAGGCGCCGCCCACCAGAATTGCGTCTATCCCATTTTCGTTAAGTTTGCTGGAAATGATCGCGGCAAGTTCCTTAATTCCTATATGCTCCCAATCAATCTTCACAGCGGTTTTCCCGATCTTCTCGGTCTTTTTCGCATCCTGAAATATTTATCTTTCTCTATATCGGGAACAAATTCATATGCCTTTGCCGTCAACTCCTTTAATTCTTTCAGAAAGGGAAACCTCGGATTAAAGGTATATAACCTTACCTTGCCTGCAAGACGGCTTACAACAACTCCGCCGTTATCAAGCCTTCTGAGCTGCTGCTGGATTCTGTTGACGGACACTCCAAATATTTTTGCCATGCCGAGGGGATAGCCCTCGCCATAGACATAGAGAAAAAACAGGATTTTTTCAACTATGACATTGCCGAATAAGCTCTCTAACATTTAATGTTCCTTACCATAATAATTGGTAATATAACCATAATATATGGTAATTGCCATTGTCAAGGGAAATCTGCCTCGCTACCGGGCAGAAGATGCCAGACGAAACCCGAAGCGGTTATCGCGATAGACAGGGTAGTGCCAACTGCGGCTGGTCAGGCGGAAGCGCTTGGGATTATCCAACCATGAGCCGCCGCGAAGCGCATGTTCGCTGCCGCTTGACGGCCCATTGGGATTGTTTTTAGGGCTGCCTTCGTAATAGCTGGCATTATACCAGTCGCTTACCCATTCCCACACATTCCCACTCATGTCATAAAGACCAAGACCATTCGACTTTTTCTGTTTTACAGGATGGGTCTTTTTTTCCGAATTGTCGCCATACCACGCATATTCCCCAAGTTCCGATTCTGCGCCTGTGCCTGCCCACTTTTCTTTTTTTCCGCCGCTGCGGGCTGCATATTCCCATTCTGCTTCTGTTGGAAGCCTGTAATTCCTCCCTGTCTTTTGGTTAACTTTCTTTATATATTCCTGAACATCATTCCATGCGACATTCTCAACAGGGCAGGTATCGCAGCCTTTGAAATATGACGGGTTGTTTCCCATAATATCCTGCCACTCTGCCTGTGTTACCTCTGCCTCTCCCATGTAAAAATCAGCCACACAGACTGCATGCGCAGGTTTTTCATAACTCTCTCCATCTCCAAATGTATCCCCCATCTCAAAACAGCTGCCTTTGACAAACACCATGCCTTCCATGCCTTTGCCTGATGTGGCTTTTGGCCTTTTTGCCATTGCCAACCAATGTTCCGTTTGCTCCTTTGCCTTTTGACGCATTGCATCGTCTTCCTGCGAATACGGGTTATCTTCATTAAATGTGTCTTTAAAATATTTCCATGCCTCCGCCTTATCTTCAGGTTTTATCTTCTTTCTCTCGTACTCCACAACCTTATTAAATGCCGTCTTCATCTTTTGAGTTCGTGTATCCAAAAAGGTCTTTTCAGATTTTATTCCCATCTGCTGTTCCCTTTCCAGCCTTTTCTTTTCAAGCTCTTCTAACGAAAAATCTATATCTTTAGGTTCTTTAACAGGGACTAAAGGTTCCGGTTCCGGCTGGAGGCCCAGGTCAGGAGTCTGAACCGAAGCCTCCTGTGCTGTTTCTTTAACCGGCCTTGAATGTTGGAAAACAAAGTCGCCTCCTTCATGTCCTGAGTTTCTTATGTCGTTATACTCCGGCACCTGCTCCGATTTACCGGCAACAACCACTTTTACGCGGCTGTGAAACATTTCCTCTGCTGTAAATACATTCTTGTCCGCATCTTCAAGCGCATCGAGGATTGCAGCGGCAAACACAGAATGACCGCCGCTCCCTTCGTCTGCCACAGGCTCATTTCCTCCGCTTGCCATGAGCGTTCTGGATGGCCTCTCCATCATCTTTTTTACAAACTCTTCCCTGCTCCCTTTTGTCGTAAGGTCTGTTGCGGCAGCCCTTGTTAATGTCCCTGAATAGCATGAGTCCGACACTACAAGTATGTGCCTTGACGCAATGCGCTTTATATTGGAGGTTATGTCGTCTGCCATTATCCAGTCCACAGGGTCGTCTTTCTGAGCATCCACCGGCAGCCAATATGCCTTGCCCGATATCTTTTCAAATTCGCCGTGCCCGGCATAGTAGATTAGAAAATTATCGTTTTGTCCGAGCTTTTTCCTGAAGTCATTTATGCTTGAGAGTATCTCTTTTCTGGTTGCATCCAGAAGCAGTTTTGTCTCAAAACCATAATGCTCTTTCAATATCCTTTCCACCTCGCTTGCATCTGCTACGGCAGTCTTCAGCTTCGGCAGATTTTTGTAGTTGTTATTTCCGATAACAAGGGCATAGTATTTTGCATTGAACATTGCAGCAGAGGCTGCGCCCTTTTTGCCTTTTACAGTAATCCCCCTGTCTTCCGCTGCGGCATTTTGGGCGGACAAAGCCGATGCTGTGATAAGCGAGACTACAAGGAATAGAGATGGTAATTTTATCTTCATTTTTCTCTTCCTCCCAAATACCTCTCCTTTTCGCTCCATATGCACCCGCAGTATTGCTGCCTGTAAAGCCCCATGTCTTTTGAATTCTTAATCCCCTCTTTCCAGCCTATACGAAAGTCGTCATAGTAAAATGACACGCCGTATTTATCCGCCAGACCCAATCCAATCTTTTTTATCTCATCGTGGTTCTGGTATTTGCTGTAAAGAAGCGATGATGAAAACCAGTCAAAATTGTTTTCCTTTGCAGCCTTTGCTGTTGCCTCAAGCCTTGAGGAGTGGCAGTAGCCGCATCGCGCGTCAATATTGCCGATTGTCTGTTTCAGGAACTCTTCAAGGTTGTATTCATCCCTGTAAATCATCTTAACATCCATCTTTTTCGCAAGGATTTTTACCGCCGCAAGCCTTTTTTGATATTCTGTGTAAGGATGGATATTCGGATTAAAGAAAAATCCCCAGACATCCATTCTCCCATCAACTATTTTCTTGAGCGGATATATTGCGCACGGGCCGCAGCAGATGTGGACGAGGAGTTTCATTAAAACAACCTCTCTTGAGGTTGCCCCTCTTTATAAATCTTTCCTAAATGTTCATACGCCGCTTTTGTCGCAATCCTGCCCCGCGGCGTCCTCTGGATAAAGCCTTCCTGTATGAGAAACGGCTCATACACATCCTCAAGCGCATCCTTTTCCTCGTGAAGGCCTGCTGCAAGGGATTCTATGCCAACAGGGCCTCCGCCATACTTATCAATGATAGCTGAAAGTATCTGTCTGTCCATTTTGTCAAAGCCCTTTTTATCTATCTCAAGCATCTTCAACGCCCCGTCGGCCACATCCCTTGTTATAACGCCGTCTGCCTTTACCTGCGCAAAATCCCGCACCCTTTTAAGAAGCCTGTTGGCGATCCTGGGCGTACCCCTTGAACGTCCGGCAATCTCAAGCGCGCCGCCATTATCTATTTCAATATTCAGAATGCCTGCCGACCTTTTAACAATGGTTTTCAGCTCATCGGGAGAATAGAAATCCAGCCTTGAGATAATGCCGAATCTGTCCCGAAGCGGAGATGTCAAAAGTCCCGCCCTCGTTGTCGCGCCGATTAGTGTGAATTTAGGTATGTCCAATTTAACGCTTCTGGCTGAAGGGCCCTGACCTATGATGATGTCTATGTGATAATCCTCCATCGCAGGATAGAGAATTTCTTCCACAACACTGGATAGTCTGTGGATTTCATCAATAAAAAGCACATCATGCTCTTCAAGATTTGTGAGGATTGCCGCAAGGTCGCCGGGTCTTTCTATGACCGGGCCTGATGTGGTTTTTATATTTACATTGAGCTCATTGGATATGATATAGGCAAGGGTTGTTTTGCCGAGCCCCGGCGGGCCGTAGAAAAGCACATGGTCAAGCGCCTCATTCCTGCCTTTGGCCGCGTCAATAAACACTTTAAGGTTTTCCTTTGCTGCGCTCTGCCCTATATAGTCGGTTAAAAATTTAGGCCTCAACGTGGCATCAAAGGTCTTTTCATCTTCTAACGCTATCGGCGTAATATCTCTTTCATCCATGCGCCAAAACCTTTAAAGCTTCTTTCAACAGAACCTCAAAACCGGCATCTGCATTAGCCTTCCTGACCTTTTCTATTGCCTTGTCCGCCATAGGGCCTTTATAGCCAAGATTTACAAGGGCTGAAAAAACATCCCTGCAAATGCCGTCATCTTTGCCTTTAAACTCCTGACTTCTGACCCCTGTCTCCTGTCTGCTTATTTTATCTCTCAGTTCAAGAACCAATCGTTCCGCTGTTTTTCCACCGATGCCAGGCACGGCCTTTAGTCTTGCTATATCACTGGATGACACGGCTGTAACAAGGTCATCCGCCGGTATGCCTGAAAGGATGTTTCTTGCAAGCTTTGGCCCGACCCCTGAAACGGCTATGAGCATTTGAAATATCTCTTTCTCTCTCTGGGTAAAAAAACCATACAACTGCATTGCATCTTCCCTTATATGTGTATGAGTATTCAGGCTGACATACTCCTCCACTGCAGGAAGTTTATAAAAAGTGGAAAGCGGGATGTGCACTTCATAACCAACGCCTCCCACATCAACTATCACGGATTCCGGAGATTTGTGGATTATTTTACCTTTTATATGGGCAATCATAATTATATTACCTTGCCTGTCTTCTTTATCTCATCAATAAAATTCCCGCCTATTGCGGGTTCAAGTTTGCAACTTGAACCCCAAGTTTCATATCGTCAACGGCTCAACCAAAAGTCTGCTTTCAGGATTTGCCGATGACCAGACCCAATCTTCAGGACTTTTCACATACTGCTTGCGCACCGGATTCGCATGGATGTAATTTATTTTCTGAAATAGATATTCCTCTTGTTCAATGACCTTAGGCATATTGGTTCTTTCCCAAAACTCATACTTCCCATCCCCGGCATCAAAAAGACTCAAAACATTCGGTTCTGTTGCAATGATATTTTTCTGAATTTCCTTTGAGGTAAACTTTTTAAAGTCTCTGACAAAACCAATCGTATCATCGGACGATGCAATCAAATGTATATGGTTAAGCATGAACACATAAGCATACAACTTAACTCCTTTATGTTTTTGACAATATTGCACGGACGCTGCAAGTATTTCAAAACGGTTGTGCCTGTCAAACAAGTAATACCAGTTTCTGATAGTGAAAGTAAGATAATAAAAACCTGAAGTCAATTCTTTTGCGATTCTTATTGACGGCATATATTTGAGGGAGCAGGTTTGCAACCTGCTCCTTAAATTTCATATCTGCTCTGCACGAATTATTTGGGTTCAGGTTGCAAACCTGAACCCGCCAAAGGATAAACCCCCGCGCTACATTATAAAAAATTCGCAGAGGGTAAAAGTATAAAAGAGCAAAGAGTAACTTTTTTACTGGACACAACGGAAACCGTCAGCGCTGCTGCGATCGCCTATGTCAAGGCCATTACGAAAGGATGAGCGGACAATGTCCGCACCATGGAACCACGCCCCACCCCGAAAAATTTTATACTTACCACTACCATCATAATCACTATTTGTCCATTCCCACACATTACCCGCCATATCGTACAATCCATAAGCATTCGGCTTAAAACTGCCTACAGGCGCTGTCTCTTTATTATCCCAGCGACTGCCGCAGTTAGAACAGTTTGCGTTATTTTTCCCTACTTCATTACCCCAGTAATATTCTGTTGTCGTCCCTGCCTTTGCTGCCTTCTCCCATTCCCATTCTGTAGGGAGTCTCTTTCCAACCTTCCCACAGTATTCATCTGCTTCATACCATGTAACATGCTCTACAGGAAGGTTTGAACCTTTAAAACGAGATGGATTCTTACCCATGACCTGCTCATACTTCCTCTGTGTAACTTCGTATTTATCCATGTAAAAGGCATTAATAACCATGCCTTTAAGTGAGTTTGGGCTGCCTGCCATAAATTCACCTGAAGGGATTAATATCATGTTGCCTTTCTCTGCTAACTTTGCCTTTGGCTGGACTGGGGGAGGTGGTGGCTGGAGACTTGCTACTTCAAGCTTCTCCTTCTCCAATTTCTGACGTTCTTCTTCAAGATGCTTCTTCTCCTCCATTAAAGCCTTGTTTTGCTCCAATTCCTCACGCTCCGCTTCAAGCCTCTCCCTCTCCTCTTTCAGCTTTTTCATCTCTTCGCTCATTTTGGAGGAAGGTATTTTTGCTGGTTCAATCTTCAAGATTGAACCAGCGTTAGCAAGTTGAAATACAAAATCCCCTCCATCATGTCCTGAGTTCTTTATGGTGTTGTATTCAGGCACTTGGTCTGATTTGCCTGCTACCATCTCTTTTACACTTCCCCTTCCATGAAATAGCTCTTCTGCTGTGAATATATTCTTTTCTGTCTCTTTCAATGCCTTTAGGAATGCAGAGGCAAATACGGAATGGCCGCCTCCTCCGCTGTCTGCCACAGGCTCGTTGCCGCCGCTTGCCATGAGGGTTCTTGACGGTTTCTCCATCATCTTTTTTATAAACTCTTCTCTCTCGCCGCTCTTTGACAGGTCTCCTGATACCGCCCTTGTTAATGTGCCTGAATAGCAACTATCTGATACTATCAGTATATGCCTTGATGTTATTCTTTTTATGTTTGATGTTATATCGTCTGCTATTATCCAGTTCGTCGGATTATCTCTTTCTGCATTTACAGGTATCCAGTATGACTTATCCGCTGTTTTGTCAAATTCCCCGTGCCCTGCATAGTAAATCAGAAGGTTGTCCTTTTCGCCCAGCCCTTTTCTTAAATCATTCATGCCATTAAGTATGTCTTCCCTTGTAGCGTCTATGAGGAGCTTTGTTGTAAATCCATATCGCGTTCTTAATATCTCCTCTACTGCCTTTGCATCGGCTATTGCGGTCTTTAATTTGGGAAGGTATTTGTAGTTGTTGCTGCCGATGATGAGGGCATGGTATTTTGCATTGGCCGGCATTTGCGGCGCAGCGCCTTGTTTTGGCTTACGGTTACGCTTCTTTCCTCTGCTGAAGCAAGGCTGAAGCCTCGCACTACGATAGAGGTGGGCACAGCCCACCCTACAAAAAGGATTGCAAGAAACAAGATTTTCGTTTTCATATTGTTAGCCCTCTTTGAGTTTTG
>CAZVZI010000046.1:8431-8652 GCA_964631455.1 uncultured Thermodesulfobacteriota bacterium
CATATCGCCGCTGCCAGGGCATCAGATGCATCCACCTTAGGGATGACAGGCATCTTAAGAAGCGCCTTCACCATCTTTTGGACCTGCTCCTTTGTGGCATTGCCGTAGCCGACAACCGCTTGCTTAATCTTCATCGGCGTATATTCAAACACAGGCAGTCCATGCCGCGCAGCACACAGCATTGCCACACCCCTTGCATGGCCAAGCATAATAGCGCTCCT
>CAZVZI010000047.1:0-8631 GCA_964631455.1 uncultured Thermodesulfobacteriota bacterium
CTTGGATATGATATTTTTAAGGACATCACAAAGGAACATACCATCAAGGATAGGTATGTGGATTACGCCATAAAAGCGGATGGTAAGGTAATGTTTTTTATTGAGATAAAACAGGCAGGAATAGAACTGAAGGAAAAACATATAGAGCAGGCCAGCAACTATGCGGCAAATGCAGGCGTTGAATGGGTGCTGCTTACAAACGGCATTGCATGGCAAATGTATCATCTTACGTTTGATGAGGGAATTCAAAGCGATCTTATTATATCAACAAATATACTTGCCGATGACGCATCCGATAAATTGTCTCTCTTGCATAAAAAAAGCATATTAAAAGGCGAGCATGAAGATTATTACTCTAAAATTAAAGCGCTGTCCCCCCGAAGTATTGTTCAGGCAATATTTCAGGAAAACACCTTAAGAATGATAAGAGGACATCTTAAAAAAACATCTGGAATTACTATTGAAGAAGATGATTTGGTAAACGGCATTAAAGGAATGATATCCTCTCAAACATGGGAATCTATCGGCGATGTAAAAATAAAACGAAAGAGAAAAGAATCAAGACACAATGTGCCTGAACAGCCTGCCACAGAACCGCCTGCATCTGAACCGTCTCCGCCTAAGGTCTCCCCAACATGAAAAGATTATTGATAATTCTTCTCTTTTTGTTGATAGGTTGCGCTCATGGCTTGATTGGCGAATTGCCCGTCATTGCTAATCCGGATGAGGCTGCCGAGGTTTATATAATCAGAGGGCATAATTTTTTTGGCAGCGCCGCCAGTGCATATGTATTATTAGATAAGGAATATATATTAGCAATAAGAATAGATGAGCATACAAAATTTCTTGCGCCTCCTGGCGAACATATGATTGGTTTTAAATTCAGAGGAAATCCAGCAATGAGAATCCCTGTTGAATTTAAACCGCAGAGAAAATATTATTATGGCATAAAAATAGGATTTGGCAGTGTTACTCTTTGGCCGATAAACGAAGAAGAAGCAATCCCTTGGCTTCAAAAAACAAAATATCTTTCATTAGATAAAGAACCAATACCCAATGCCCCACCTCTACCCCTCAAAGACTAAAGGCTGGCGGATTATATATCGGGTGTTTTTTTTGGATGGCAGCCATGCCGATAAAACCCGTTGGGCAAAAAGCAAAGACATTGCAAAGGCAATCTATATAGATGTTCATAAACTTGAAAGCCTCTCCCGCAAAAACGAACTCTCAAAACAAGAAATAATCTACTCCCGCAACAGGGGCTACATCTCACAAGAAGAAGCCTCGCAACTTTCATCCTCCAAAATCTCCGCTCCGTTCACGTGGAACGAATTGTCAAAAAAATACGAAGACTGGTCCCGCGCAAACTGCCGCTCAATAACGCATATAAATAATGCAGCCAAGGTCAAGGTTGTCCTGGACTATCTGCAACAATATTTCCCCGGCAAGACTCCGGCAGACATAACAAAAGAGGATGTAGTTGATTACCTTCAGCGCCGTAAAAAACAGGGCATTAAAAACGCCACGAGCCGCAAGGAGCATACGCTGATAAAAAAGTTGCTGGATTATATTTGTCCCGTTGTGTATCCAAACGGGATAGGCAGCGACAACCCTGCAAGACAAGTCCCTGCCCCGCGCATAACCGATGAACGGCTCCCCAATGCATTATCTTACGAAGACCTTATTGTTTTCATGCAAGAATTAAAAAGGCGAAAGGCATATCTACGCGGCTATTTGCGGGCTGTTGTCATGCTCTATCTTTATGCCGGCCTGCGGCCATCAGAGATTATCCGGCTCACTGCACAAGACATCCGTGCCGGCAAAATCATGATCCACGGCGAGACCAAAACAGGAATGCTCCGAAGTATCGAAATCCATCCCAAACTCGATGTCTATATACAAGCCTGCCTGCGGCAAGGCGGGAAATATCTCTGCGGCGGAGACAATCAGCTTGTCCCTCAATCCATCAGCAGGGCTATACGGCACATCCTGCGCAAGATAGAGATTGACGGCGCCACGCCATACTCATTGCGGCACACCTTTGTTACGAACCTCCTCCGCGCCAGCAACGACCTGCGCTATACAATGGACAGAGCCGGTCACAAGCGCCTCTCCACAACAACCCGGTACCTGCATGTCATCCCCACCAAAATTTCACCGCTTAAAAAGATGAAATTCAGGGCATAAAAATATTTTTAAAACAATGAAAATAATCCTTGACAAGGATATGATTATGCGCTATGCTTATAACCATAGACAGACAGGCAGGCGGCCTTAAAACGCAAAGGAGGAGAAAATTATGAACTGCGAATGTTGCGACAAGAAGACGCCAGAGAAATGATTAAGAATAGGTAATAATATTCGGAGAAGGAGGGATTATGAATATCATCCAATGGGAATGTTTTTATTGCGGAAATATCAATCATATAGAGATGCATTCAGACCCGAATGCACATTATCCGTCAATGGTCTGCGACCATTGCGGCGAGGAGACGGAAGGCTGTCTATGCGACAGCCTTTAAACGCAAAGGAGGGAAAAATGATAATAAAAATAGATGGAATATGGAGAGTAGAAGGTGTGCCGCTCTGGTGGCGCACGAAAAAAGAAGCAAAAATATGGCTGGATAGTATTGGAGGAAGCGTTCCTTCTGAAGAACGAAAAGAAGAGGAGGCAGCGGCAATGATGCAATCATACGCTGTTGTAGAGCGCCACATAAAAAATAATACGACCACTCTTCTTGGGTGGCGCACCAACGAAGAATATGGCGCAAAGGAGCATGGCGTTACGTCCAATATTATATATCCATGCGGGTTGGCGCATGGATATATAATACTGTCCCAATATTATAGACGAGATAGCAGCGGGAATGTCGCAATGGGCTATCAGTTGCAGTCAGTCCAATATAGCATCCATAAAGATATGCTCCGAATTCGCAGAGCGAATAAATTAAGAATTGAGCAAAATCTGGAAACAGAAAGAAAATATAAGAACTACCCACCTTATGTCGTGGATCGGTGGGTAGACCTTGACGGTCTTCTTGCAATTAGGGAAGACTTAAAAAAATTCCCACCTAAAAAGACAGACGACACACACACCCGTGCTGTCAAGAATTATGCAAAATATGCCGATGAGGAGATAGATATAGACGAGACAATAGAAGCATTGCGCAATAATGATGTCCATAATGGGACAGCGCACACAGCCTTCACGCAGGCAGTTAAGCAGGGCGATATAGAAATGGCAGCGGAACTCTTGCGGCGGATGGATGTGGCAGCCGACCGTCATAATAACACCGATTACGACGATCTTCTGGCGAGCGGTATAAAAAAAGATAACGCCAGAAAGATGTACAGAGGAGACGGAAGGCTGTCTATGTGACAGTCGCACAGCAACAGCCCCTGCGGGCTGTCTTTCTTAAGATATGAAGATAGGGATATTGTCCGCGCAGGAGTGGGAAGGGAAATAGCGACAATAATAAAAAAATGGCAGGGAGGAGGGAAAAATGGCTTACGAAATTTCTAAATATCAAGGAGATGCTGCATACACCATCGATTGCACCGGCGACGCTGTAATCGGTGATGAGGTGTGTTTCGAGCGTGCCACATTCAGCGGCAGTTTCCGCAATCCAAAATTTGCAGGTTTTGAAATGATTAAGGGCACCATTATTAAGGATAGCTACGGATTGCAAAAGCAACAACACACTTTTACAATAAAAACCGCCGAAGGCGGTGAGTTGAAAATCAAGGGACGCAATCTATACGCTAACGGCACATATCGTAAATCGTGGGCGGACGAATCACTTCGTCATGCAATAGCAGCAGAAAAGCATTCTCGCGGCGACCTCGCCCGCGCCGCACGCGACCTGCGTAAGGGAGACAATTAATGAAAATGAATATCTGTTTTTTATTAAAATTAGATTGGCAAAAATGGAAAGACTCTGCCGGTGAAATTGCAGACGACACATACGAGGAATATGTAGATGCGCTTAACACAATCAAGCAGGATATGGAAGCGCAGGGGCATGATGTAGTCTATATTCCCTTTGACGAGGAAAACTTTAAAAAATTCTGCAAGGAAAAAAAACTTCCGAGCAAAACCCCAAAAGAAATCATCGCAGCCCGCTCGGCATGGGCAGGGTTCCAGCGACTGACAACCCTGCATTGTCTGCGCTGCGGACATGACTGGTATCCCCGCTCGCCGGAGCATCCCAGCTTAAAAAAATGAAATTCAGGGCATGAAAATATTATTAAAAATAATGAAAAAAAGACTTGACAGATATATGAATATATGCTATGCTTATAATCATAGATTGAATTTATAGCCGACGGGCTTAAAACGAGGAGGAGAAGAAAATGAGAAAGATGAAAAGAAATTATGAAAGAGAAATGATGGAAGAAGCGGCAAGGATGCGAACCGAAGCAGATGATTGGTATGCAGGTTTGTCAGACGAGGAACAGAAAAAAATTCAAGAAAGGGAAGATTATTCACAGATGACATCAAAAGAAAGAAAAAAATTTTTCCCTAACGGTCTTTAATTAAGAAAATAAAACAGCCGGAACGATTAGCTCAAGGGCATAACGGGGACTGTCCCCGTGTATGGAGGAAAAATGGAAAATATAAAAATCATTAAATGGGATTGTGTCTATTGCGGCAAAGAGAATCATACCGAGATGCACACAGACCCTGATGAGCATTATGTGTCAATGGTTTGCGCCCATTGTGAAGAAGAGACAGAAGGATGTTTCTGCGAGAATATTGGTGCACCGACGGGCAAAAAACGGAGCGGAGGCAGTCAATTCGTTGAAATTGAATTGACGAAACCTCCAAGGAAATTTAGAAAGAAAATTGGCTCAAGGGGATTTTCAGTCAAGTGTAATTATCAAATAGTGTTTTGAAAAATCAAAATGGAGGACAAGTATGAAAATGCACATCTGTTTTTTATCAAAATCAGATTGGCAAAAATGGAAAGACTCTGCCGGTGAAATTGCAGACGACACATACGAGGAATATGTAGATGCGCTTAACACAATCAAGCAGGATATGGAAGCGCAGGGGCATGATGTAGTCTATATTCCCTTTGACGAGGAAAACTTTAAAAAATTCTGCAAGGAAAAAAAACTTCCGAGCAAAACCCCAAAAGAAATCATCGCAGCCCGCTCGGCATGGGCAGGGTTCCAGCGACTGACAACCCTGCATTGTCTGCGCTGCGGACATGACTGGCATCCCCGCATACCAGAGACGCCGAAACAATGTCCAAAATGTCGCAGTCCATACTGGGACAGACCCCGCAAAAAAGGGTCGTAAAAAGGGTCATGGTCTTGCGTTTATCCACAGGTTTGAGTCATGAAAAGGGTCATAAATTTACCACTACCTTATATTACTTCATCCCACTTTATACTACATTTTAGCACAATAAAAAAGGCTGTAACATCCCGATATTTATAAAATATCCTGATATTACAGCCACTTAATTTTCTGGCGTCCCCACCGGGATTCGAACCCGGGTTACCGCCTTACAGGGGTTATGACAATGCCCGGCCAAATCGCAACAGATTTGGAAGGCACGAGAGAAGAGCTTATTAAAAGGCTTCTGGCCTACAAACGGCTGAAAGGGCACAGAATAACCATTGTGTTTGACGGCAAAAAGTCGGGAAGTTTATCCAGGACAAGGATGAATCAAAGCGGCCTTGAGGTTATTTTTTCTAAAGACGGCGAAGAGGCAGACCAGATTCTGAAAGAAATGGCAAAGAGGGAAAGGCACGGCATAACCATTGTAACATCAGACAGGGCGGTTGCATCTTTTGCAGAGGCTCACGACGCTGTTGCAATACCGTCAGATGAGTTTGAGGCAATGCTTGATATGGCCATTTACAGCGATATAAAAGGCGTTACAGATGAAGACGAGGAAGAAGGCGCATCAACAAAGAAAAGCGGGAATCCAAGGAAAGCATCCAAACAGGAAAGAAAACGGCTTCAAAGGATAAAGAAACTGTAAGCTATCTGCCAATCTTATTTTCAGTTCCCTGTATAAGCCTTTTGATATTGTCCGAATGCTTTAAAATAATAAAAACAGCTATTATTGCGGCAAGCGGGACATACGGTTGACTGTATGTGAAGAAGCTAAAAAATACGGGCATAGAGGCTGCGGCAATGATTGAGCCGACGGATACATATTTGAAGGTTGCCGCTATGATTATAAACAGGACAAGCGCAAGAGCTGCCTGCAAAGGTCCGATAGCCAAAAAACCCCCAAAAGCTGTAGCAACGCCTTTGCCTCCCCTGAATTTCAAAAACAGAGGGAAAAGATGGCCTAAAAATACCGCAAGTCCCGCAATGCTTATCTCTTTTGGAGAATTGCCGAACATATAAAATGCGAGCAAGATTATCAAAAACCCCTTAAGCACATCTCCAATTAAGGTGATAATACCAGCAGCCTTGCCCGCTGCCCTTCCAACATTTGTTGCGCCTATATTGCCGCTGCCGACAGTCCTTGGATCGGCGGCTCCAAGCAGTTTGGCTACAATAATGCCTGTTGGGATTGAGCCGATGAGATAGGCTGTAATTGCTAATAATAACATTTCTATATTCATAAAATCCCCTCATCCGCAAAGCTCATATATCTTCCGTCTCCGATTATTATATGGTCAAGCACCTTTACGCCGACAAGCTCTCCAACCTCTTTCAGCCGCTTTGTTATATCTTTATCTTCCCTGCTTGGCGCGGGGTCGCCTGAAGGGTGATTGTGCACAAGGATTACGGCTGCCGCAGAATCCCGTATCACCGGGTTAAACACCTCTCTCGGATGCACAACGGAAGATGTAAGGCTGCCCTCCGAAATTCTGATGTCTTTCAGCATCCTGTTTTTCCCGTCGAGAAGCACGGCAATAAAAACCTCTTTCTTTTTTGAGCGCATGGACTCGTGAAAATGATTGAAGACCTGCTTTGAATTCTGAAACTGCTCCCCAATCTCTATCTTTTCCGCCGAATATCTTTTGGCAATCTCAAATACCGCCTTTATCTGCGCGGCCTTGGCAAGGCCGATGCCCTTGATTTCTCTGAGTTCGGATACGGTTGCCTTTTCAATCTCCCTGAATCCTTTATTGTTTGTTATGAGCGCCTTCGCATGGTCAAGGGCGCTTTTCCCTTTTGCGCCTGTTCTTAAGATTATTGCCAGCAGTTCCGCAGAGGATAAATTTTCCGGCCCTAATTTTACAAGTTTCTCTCTTGGCCTGTCATCCTCGGGCCAGTCTTTGATGGTTTGGGGGTATTTGATTTCCATGCTATTCCACCGTAACGCTCTTTGCCAGATTTCTCGGCTGGTCGACATCCGTGCCTTTGAGCACGGCGATATGATACGCAAGAAGCTGGAGCGGGATGGTTAAAAGAATCGGAGAAAGGTGGTGGCTTGCGGTTGGTATTATTATCGCCTCATCGGCTTTTTTTGCTGCCTCTTTATCGCCTTCATTCACTATGGCGATTATCTTCCCGCCCCGCGCCTTTACCTCTTCCATATTGCCGAGTATCTTGGGGTACGTCGCATCCTTTGGCGCAAGCACAACAACCGGCATATCCTCATCAATGAGCGCAATAGGCCCGTGCTTCATCTCGCCCGCAGGATAGCCTTCCGCATGGATATATGAAATCTCTTTCAGCTTTAATGCGCCCTCAAGGGCAACAGGATAATTGATGCCCCTGCCGAGATACAAAAAATCCCTGAAATGAAAATATCTCTTTGCAATGGCCTCTATCTCAGGTTCGTGGGAGAGGATGGTTTCTATTTTTTTGGGCAGCCGGACAAGTTCCTGAATAAGCTCCTTTGCCATGTCCGCTTTTACACTGCCAAGTTTAATTCCAAGATTCAAGGCAAGCAGATATAAAGCGGTCAACTGCGTAGTAAATGCCTTTGTGGACGCAACGCCTATCTCAGGCCCTGCGTGGGTGTAAATAACACTGTGGGATTCTCTTGCAATGCTGCTCTCTATCACATTGCAGATGGAGATAACCTTTGCCCCTTTTCTCTTTGCCTCTTTTATCGCAGCCATAGTGTCTAATGTTTCGCCGGACTGGGATACGGCAATGACAAGTGTCTTTTTATCCGCCAGAGGGTTTCTGTATCTGAATTCGGAGCCGAGGTCAACCTCTGACGGAATCCTCGTAAACTCCTCTATGAGAAATTTTCCCACAAGGCTTGCGTGCCATGAAGTGCCGCACGCAATAAGATATATCCGCTCTATTTCTTTTAAATCTTTCCCGCCTATTTCAAAACCGTCAAGGATAATATTCCCTGTCTCTTCAGAAATCCTGCCTCTGAATGTATCTGTTACCGCCCTTGACTGCTCAAAAATCTCTTTGAGCATGAAATGCCGGTATCCGCCCTTTTCAGCCATCACAGGGCTCCAGTCTATCTCCTTCGGGGTCTTTCTTACCTCTTTGCCTTCAATGGTTTTTATATCTATCTCATTCTTTGTTATGGTGACAATCTCTCCGTCATCCAGAAATATCATCTTCTTTGTATGGCTTAATATTGCAGGTATGTCGGATGCAATAAACCCCTCGCCGTCTCCAAGGCCGACCACCAGCGGGCATTCCATGCGCGCTCCGATTATTTTATCCGGCTCATCCTTTGATAT
>CAZVZI010000048.1:0-1177 GCA_964631455.1 uncultured Thermodesulfobacteriota bacterium
CTGAAAACAGGCATAACAGGAAACCGACATGGTCAGAGAAAAACCCTGACGGCCGCTGGAGGGCATTTGACTATGAAGAACTGATAAACCGAGATTAAGGCAAGTCTTGACATCTTCTGGCTTAAGGACGAGAGCCTTGAGGAGTCCGAAAACCTACCTGAGCCTGATGTCATCGCCCACGAGATAGCAGAAGACCTTGAATCGGCATTGGAGCAATTCAGGCTTATTGCCGGGGATTTAGGGGAAGAGTAAGTGGATTGAAACATGGAATACAGATTTATAGCCGATGCGATGCTTGGCAAGCTTGCCAAATGGCTCAGGATAATGGGATGCGATGTTGAATATTTCTCAAGTATATCAGATAAAGAGTTGGTAGAAAGGGCATACAGCAGCGGGCGCATTATTCTTACCAGAGACACTTTGCTTATAAGGAGAAGGAAGGCAAAAAATAATCATTTCTTTATTCATAGCGACAGCTATAAGGAGCAGGTCAAACAAGTAGTAAAACACTTTTCCATTGACCCTTTTGCAGGATTTTTAACGAGATGTATTTTGTGCAATGAAGCCTTGCAGGATATTGAAAAAGAGGCCGTGAAAACAAAAGTGCCTGCGTATGTGTATGAAACGGAAAGGTCTTTCAAAACTTGTCCCGCGTGCGGCAATATATACTGGCAGGCAACGCACAGGGATAAGATGGTCAGGCAGCTGATGGAAATATTGGCTTAGACAGATCTGCCCCGATCTTGCCGAAGGGTAGAGATGTGGAGATTATTTCCCTTTTTTTTTTATAAACACAACAGCCTTTTTCAGCCTTTCAACAGTTTTCTCTTTTCCAAAATTTTCTATTCCCCCAAAGATGCCAGGACTTACAGTCCCGCCTGTCAAGGCAACCCTTACCGGTTGGGCGACTTTGCCGAGCTTCATGCCTTTTTCATTTATTATGCCGTTAAACACGGCCTCTATAGCTTCATGGGAAAAGGTTGCCGAATTTTCAAGCCTTGATGTCAGCGCCTCAAATATCTCTACCATGTCAGGGGTTAAAAATTTCTGCGCGGCCTTTTCTTCATACACAATATCTTCCTTAAAATAAAATTCAGCGGCATCAGCCATTTCCATGAGGGTCTTGCTTCTTTCCTGAACGGTTTTTACAATGTTGGGTAGGGATAATTCATGAATT
>CAZVZI010000048.1:1187-8596 GCA_964631455.1 uncultured Thermodesulfobacteriota bacterium
CATATCCCTTTGCCGCTAAAAACGGTGTTGCCAGCTTTGCCATATCATCCGGTTTTGCCTCTTTTATGTAATGATGATTCAGCCACAAAAGTTTTTCAGGATTGAATACGCCGGATGATTTGCCCACATTTTCAAGAGAGAATTTTTCTGTAAGTTCTTCAATTGTAAATATCTCCTGGTCTCCGCAAGACCAACCGAGCCTTGCAAGGTAATTTACAAGCGCATGGGGCAGATACCCCATTTCTTTGTATGCCATGACGGATGTAGCCCCGTGTCTCTTGCTGAGTCTTGTCTTATCGGAGCCGAGTATCATTGGAAGATGCGCAAATATCGGGATTGGATAGCCGAATGCCTCATACATGAGAATCTGTTTAGGCGTATTATTCAGGTGATCGTCTCCACGTATCACATGAGTAATATTCATGGTTGCGTCGTCAACAACGACGCACAGATTATAGGTCGGGGTTCCGTCGCTTCTTAAGATGATTAAATCCTCTATCTCGTTATTGTCAAATGCAACATTGCCCTTAATAATATCTTTAACCAGAGTTGTTCCTGAAGGCGTTTTAAATCTTATGGCAAAGGGCTTGTTCTGTTCGGTTTTTATGTTCCTGCACCTTCCGTCATATTTCGGAGGCTTGCCCTGCGCAATGGCGTCTTTGCGCCTCTGTTCCAGTTCTTCAGCAGTGCAGTAACACTTATATGCATTACCTGCCGCAAGAAGTTTGTTTGCGTGCCCTCTGTAGAGGTCAAAGCGCTTGCTCTGAAAATAAGGGCCTTCATCCCAGTTGAGGCCGAGCCACTGCATGCCGTCAAGGATCGCCTGGGTTGATTCATCGGTTGACCGCGCCACATCCGTATCCTCAATCCTAAGGATAAATTTCCCTTTATGATGCCGCGCAAAAAGCCAGTTAAATAAAGCGGTCCTGGCTCCGCCTATATGAAGATAGCCTGTGGGGCTTGGCGCAAATCGTGTCCTTACTTCCAATGGTTCACTCCTCTCTTAAACCGTATGCGTAATCATTATAAGCCATGAGCGTTATGATGGTGGTCAACCTTACTCTTTTGTCGAACACCCAGGGCAATATCTTGAAAATAAACTTGATGCGCTCGATATCAAAGGTGGGCAGATAGGTTAAAAGCCGCAGGGCAAATAATATCCTGTATTTAAATTTAATCGGATACCTCCTGTTCTGATCCTGCCAGAAATCTTTTTCCCAAAAATATTTGAGTTTTCTATAGATGGATTTAAAAGAATAAACTTCTCTGTATACATGCATAAATCCTTTTTTTAGTTCAAGCGGAGTCATATTTTTTGGCTTGAAAACAACGGTCTTGGAGTCATATCTTTCCCAATCTTTGTGCAGGAGCCTCTCTTCTTTTTCCATCCTGTGAAAAAGTCCTGTGCCGGGAAAGGGCGTAAGTATGCTTATAAGGGCAAAGACAACATTATTCTTGTTGATGAAATCCGCTAATCTTTGAAATGTCTCCTGCGTGTCGTTGTCATGGCCGACTATGAAAGAGCCCTGCACAAGAATGCCGTGGGAATGTATCTTTTGTATGGCGGAGCTGAAATCCTGCGTAAGGTTTATCTTCTTATTCATCTGCCGCAGGTTGTCTTCGGCTATGGATTCAAAGCCTATGAGGATTCCGCCGCACCCGCTTTTTGCCATCAAATCCAGTATCTCATCGTCCTTTGACACATTGATGCTCGCCTGGCATGACCAGCCAATCTTGAGCGGCGCGAGCTCCTTGAAAAACTCCTTTGCATATTTTCTGTCTGCAACAATATTGTCGTCCGCGAAAAAAATAGCCTTTTTTCTTTCTCGGATGCGGTCGTGCTGTGTCGCTTTAATGTCGGTTATCACCTGCTCCAAAGAGCGGTGCCTTATCTTTGTTCCGTCAAATGCATGAACAGAGCAGAAATCGCAAAAGAAGGGACATCCCTTGGTAGTCTGGACAACATGGAGGAGATATTTATCATTCTTCATCAAACTGCGATCAGGCATCGGGTTAATGGAAAGGTCAGAATGAGATGCGCTTTTGTATATTTTTTTCAGCCCGCCATTTTTAAAATCCCGTATCAGTTCATGCCATATATTTTCTGCTTCGCCCACAACAATGGAGTCTGCATATCGGCTCGCCTCTTCAGGAAGCATGGATGTATGAATGCCGCCAAGCACGACCTTGACGCCTTTTTCACGAAATCGTGAGGCAATCTCATAAGCGCGTTTTGCAAACATTGTGCGCACACTGATGCCCACCAAGTCTGTCGGCGTATCAAAATCAATGGGCTCTATATTCTCATCTATTATTTTGATTTCCCAATCATGCGGCGTAAGTGCAGCCAGAGTGGGAATGGCAAGGAGATAGCCGGAGTATGCCTTTGAGAAGATAAAGTTAGCCACATACCGGTAATCGTAGATATTCTTTTCATGGTCTGTCCCCTGCCGGGGTGTGATAAGTGTGAGTTTCATTTCTTCCGCTTCTTTTCTTCCTCTTTCTTTTTGGAACAATCCGGACACGCATACTTGACATCATGTTTCACGGTGAGCCGGTCGTAATCTTTGTCAAGGACTATCCGTATGACTGTTTCGCTTTCCTTGCCGCAAAAACTACATTTTAACATATTCATCTCCTTCTCTTCTGTAAATTGCCGCCGCCTTTACGCCGCTGTTCCTAAAGGCATTGTCAACAGCCTTTTGGTTTTTCTCCTCAAATGTTATGGCAAGGTCGCAGAACGCAACAAGCTTTTTTGGTGTGGGTATAAGCTTAAATGGTATCTCTTTTTCCTTTAATACCTTTTCTGCCTTTAATGCCTTGTGGGTTGAACCAAAGGTGGCGATGTATTCCATCTACTTTCCTTGTTTTATAATTTCCAGAACCTTCTCTCCAATCCCGTCCATTTTAACAAGGCTTGCTTCAGCTATATTTCTCATCTTCATTTCCACAGAATTTTCTTTCAATGCCTTGCTCCCGATAGTAAGCCTTATGGGTATGCCGATCAAATCAGCATCATTGAATTTTATTCCTGCCCGCTCATCGCGGTCATCCATGAGCACATCAATGCCCGCATCGCGCAGGTCTTTATATATCGTTTCCGCCGCATCCATTGTCGGTTTATCTTTTACATTTACCGGAACAAGATGAATCTGAAACGGCGCCAAAGGCATGGGCCATATTATGCCCTTTTCATCGTGATTCTGCTCAATACTTGCCGCGGCTGTCCTGCCGATTCCGATGCCGTAACAGCCCATAATCATCGGCTTAGGCTCGCCCTTTTCATTTAAAAATGTTGCGCCCATTGCCTCGCTGTATTTTGTGCCGAGCTTGAACACATGGCCGACCTCGATACCCCTGAATATTTCCAATATCCCATTGTCGCAGCGGGGACACGGGTCTCCTGCAACCGCTGTTCTCAAATCTGCAAATACGTCAACCTTGAAATCTCTATTCAAGTTCACATTAACAAAATGGGCATCCGCTTCATTTGCGCCGGTTACGCCGTTTATGATAGTCTGGATGCTGTAGTCTGCAATGATCTTGGTTTTTAATCCCACTGGTCCTGCAAAGCCTGATGGCGCATTGGTAGCCTTCCTCACTGTTTCTTCATCCGCAAGATTCAACCACTCCGCATCAAGCAGTCTCTTTAGCTTTGCCTCATTCAGTTCATAATTGCCCCGCACAAGAACGGCAACCACCCCTTTATCGGAATTGTAAATCAAAGTCTTTATCAATCTTGAAGGAGCCGTCTTTAAAAACCCGCTCACCTCCTCAACCGTCTTCATCTCCGGCGTTGAAACTTTCTCTAATATTTTTTTATTCTCCTGATTCATGACTCCGCCTGAGGCGGATGACTCCTGACTCTTTGTCTCCGCCCTTTCCACATTTGCCGCATAATTGCACTTGTTGCAACTGGCAATGGCGTCTTCCCCTGTCTCGGCCAGCACCATAAATTCATGCGAAAAACTTCCGCCGATATTGCCGGTCTCCGCTTCCACACCCCTGAATTTGAGGCCGCACCGTTCAAAAATCCGGCAGTAGGTGTCATACATGTTCTTATATTCTTTTTCAGCATCTTCTTCCGTTGCATGAAAGGAGTAGGCATCCTTCATTATAAATTCCCTTCCACGCATAAGGCCGAACCTCGGACGAATCTCATCGCGAAACTTTGTCTGAATCTGATAGAGATTTAACGGAAGTTGCTTATACGACTGCACCTCACCGCGCACCATAGCGGTTATCACCTCTTCATGGGTCGGCCCGAGACAGAAGTCCCGCTGATGCCGGTCTTTTATACGCAGCAGTTCCTTGCCATACACATCCCATCTGCCGCTTTCCTGCCAAAGTTCAGAAGGTATAACCACAGGCATGGAAACTTCCTGAGCTCCTGCCCTGTTCATTTCCTCGCGCACTATGTTTTCAACTTTTCTGATTACCTTCAGGCCAAGAGGAAGATAGTTATAGACGCCTGCCGCCAGCTTTCTTATCATGCCTGCCCGCAGCATAAGCCTGTGGCTTACAATTTCTGCGTCAGAAGGGGCTTCTTTAAGTGTTGGAAGAAATATTTTAGAAAATCGCATGAACTGACTCCTCAATATAACTCAAAACCCAAATGTCAAATTTCAAAACTACAACCGTTCGGCTGATGGTTCGACAAGTTCACCATGACTGTCACCCTGAGCCTGTCGAAGGGTCACGCCAAAGCCTTAAAGCTCAAAACTTTTTAAACAGGCTTTAAGGTTTTTACTTTTGCACTTTGAGGTTTGAGTTATAGCGCTCCCTGATTTATTTCAATCTTTGCCTTTGAGTTGAGCTCATCCAGCCACTTGGCGAGGGTCTCCTGCTGTTTTTGCTGGGAAAGGCGGGTTTTTATTTCGGCCTTGCTTGCTTCAAATTCAGCCCTGTCAGCCTCTTTTGCCTCTTTCATCTTTAAGATGTAAAACTTGTCTCCGTGAGGGACAACCTGGCTATAATAAGGATTTTCTTTGTTCAGGGAGAACGCCTCAGGCTTATCGCCTATATTAAGCCCAATGCTTGCTATATAGCCCTGAACCTTTGTAATAAATCCGCTTTCTCCAGTTGCATAACCTTGTTTTGAGGCAAGTTTCTGGAAATCTTCTCCCTGCTTAAGACTATTTAAAACAGCATCGGCAGCCTCTTTTGCCTTTGCACTTGTCTTTTCCTTTACAACGGACATCTTAACAAAGATTGCCGCCTCTTCATAAGCCGGTATATGTTCTTCTTTTTTGTCCAGAGCTTTAATGATATAAACACCGCTTTCAGTTTCAACAGCACTGCTTGTCTCGCCGGCCTTTAGAGAAAATACCATCTTTTTAAGCTCTGCATTTCCGGCAAGCTCTATATTTGCGTCAGCTTCAGAGAAAAATCTTGTCTCTATCAGCGTGAGTTTTTTCTTGGCAGCCTCATCCTTCAAATCCTTTTTCTCTGCTGCAACAGCTTTATGAATTTCAGAAGCCGTATCCAGAGCCAATTTTTTTGCGCCCGCCTCTTTCTGTTTTTTTTCTATCGCATTCTTTGCCTCTTTAAAAGGTATAAGCCTTGCCTCACGTATATCATCTGTCTTTATTATATGATAACCAAATTCGGTTTCTACAATACCGCTCATCTCTCCTTTTTTAAGGGAAAAGGCCGCTTCCTCAAAAGGCCTTACCATATCTCCCTGTCTGAAATAACCAAGAGAGCCTCCCTGGCTGTCGGAGCCTTTATCATCAGAATATTTTTTGGCCAATTTGGCGAAATTCTCGCCCTTTTTAAGCAGCGCCAGAACCTCTTCCGCCTTTTTTCTTGCATCCTCCTTTGCCTTCTTCATATCCGATGCGCCCGGCGCAGGCCTGATCAATATATGCCTTGCAGAAAGTTCTTTTGTGGTTTGGAATTCATTCAGATTTTTTTCATAGTATTCCTTTGCCTCTGTCTCTGAAATCTTTACCTTTTGCGAAACCTCTTTAAATGGGATTGAAATATAGGCCGCCTTAATCACGGTTGGCAGTTTGAATTGGGCTTTATTTTTTTCAAAATATGTCTTGGCCTCTTCATCTGTAACAGACACATCCTTTTTAAATTTTACGCCATCTACTGCGATATGCTGAAATTTGACTTGTCTGTTTTCTCCGGCAAAGGTTTCCTCTATTTCCTTGTCGGCAATATTTATTGCATCGGTTATTTTTTTCTGAAGCTTGTCTATAATAAGGCTGTCTTTAACCCCTTTTTCATAATCACCCGGCAATATGTGGTTGGCCTTCAATACCTGAAGATATTGCCCTTTGTCAAAAGCGCCGTTCTTTTGAAATGCCTGAACAGAGGCTATTTTATTTTGAATTTCTCCGGTTGAAACAACAATTCCCTGCCTTTTTGCCTCCTGAAGCTGAAGCTCTGTGTTTACAAGCATCTGGATGGTGTTTTGTTTTAAATTCAGCTTTTCCAGAAGCTCATCGCTGAACTGGTCTTTAAAAACATTTCTGTAATAATTCATCTGCTGCTGATATGCCCTTGCATAGTCTATTGCTGTTATAGGTTTGCCGTTTACTCTGGCCGCTATCGTGTTTTTGTCCACCTTGAAACTTCCGATGCCCCAGAATATGAAAACAAGAATAATGGCTCCAAGGACTGCAAATATAATCCATGACCTCTTTCTCTTTCTCAAAACCTTAAGCATAAAAACCTCCGGTAGAATTTTCAAAAAGAGATAATAACCAACTTGTCATTGAATTTCAACCTTTTTTAACTATTCATATCTCAAACAGTCCACCGGCGCAAGATGAGATGCCTTTCTGGCGGGATAAAAACCGAAGAATATGCCTACGAACGCTGAAAAGCCGAACGCCAGCATGATGGCAAACAGCGATATGGAAACCTCCCATCCCGCAAAATAAGAAATAAGCCCTGAACCCATTGCGCCTACAATAATCCCGATGCCGCCTCCTATTGCAGCAAGGACAACCGCCTCTACCAGAAACTGCATGAGTATATCTTTGGGCCTTGCGCCGACTGCCATCCGTATGCCTATCTCCCTTGTCCTTTCCGTGACAGAGACAAGCATGATGTTCATTATGCCTATGCCGCCTACAATGAGCGAAACGGACGCGATTGAGCCGAGGAGTATTGACATTATCTTAGCCGCCTGCTCCGCTGTTGCCAGCATCTCAGTAAGGTTGCGGACGCTGAAGTCGTCTTCCTTGCCCGGCATAATGTGATGCCTCTGTCTCAATAATTCTGTGATTTGTTTTTCGGCATTCTGAATTGCTTCCTGTGTCTTTGCCTTTGCTATAATCATTCGCACCATGCCGGGAAATGTGGTGCCGAAAAGTCTTTTCTGAGCAGTTGTCAGCGGTATATAAATGCTGTCGTCCTGATCCTGGCCTATGGGCGACTGTCCTTTTTTGGAC
>CAZVZI010000049.1:0-3150 GCA_964631455.1 uncultured Thermodesulfobacteriota bacterium
AACAGTTGTCATTCCCGCGAAAGCGGGAATCCATAACTTGTTGAATTTACAACAACTGGATTCCCGATAAAAACCTCGGGAATGACAGAAAAAGAGTTTTTCCACAAACTGCTAAGAAGCTGCTGCCTCCGCAGGAGCAGGCGCCGTCACGCCCTTTTCCTTATCTGTTGCCGCCTGAAGGCCTTCTTCAAAAAGTTGTTTGCCTTCCAGACAGGCAGCCGCAACGGCTGATACAAATAACTGGATAGCCCTGATGGCATCATCATTTCCAGGAATAATGTAGTCAACATCGTCGGGGCTGCAATTTGTATCAACAACTGCAACCACAGGAATCCCAAGCTTCTTGGCCTCTTTTACGGCAATGGCCTCTTTCTTCACATCTACTATAAATATCGCGCCGGGCAGTTTATCCATATCCTTCATGCCTCGCATATATTTATCCAGCTTAATTCTCTCCCTTTCGAGCAGAAGCGCCTCTTTCTTGGTTACGGCCTCCATCTTGCCTTCTGTCTTCATAGCCTCCAGTTCATTAAGCCTGTTTATGCCTTTTTTTACAGTGGAAAAGTTTGTCAGCATCCCGCCAAGCCACCTTTGATTTACATATAACATCCCGCACTTTTTGGCCTCCTCCTCAATTGCCGACTGCGCTTGCTTTTTTGTGCCGATAAAAACAACCTTTTTGCCGTCCGTTGTAGCTCCCTTGAGAAAATCATAGGCTGCCTTGAACATCTTTACGGTTTGCTGAAGGTCTATGATATAGATGCCGTTGCGCGCGCCAAAGATGTAAGGCTTCATCTTTGGGTCCCACCTCTTTGTCTGGTGGCCAAAATGTACCCCCGCCTCCAAAAGCTGTTTCATTGTTAAATACGCCATGCTTTAATTCCTCCTTTTTGGTTTTTTCCTCCACCATCTTCGTATTGCCGCAGAATCCCGGCCGGGACACCTCCGCAGCAATCCAACGGTGTGTGAATTTATTGCAGCCTAAATTTTTAACATAATATTTCTTGATTTGCAAGCCCAAAAACCGACAGGGCAAATTTATTGGTTTACCGCAAGTCAAAAATATTGTAAGCTCTTTAACAAATGGGTTGCTCAAGTTAAATCAACTCCGTTTTGCCCCTCCGTCAAAAGTTTTGGTATTGGGGTTTATCAGGTACATTTATGACAATAAAGGCAAAGGGACAAGAATCGCGTTGTACCCTGCCTAATGGAGAGTAAATTATGGATAAAGCCGTAATATTGATAGTTGACGATGAGCCGAGCATCCTTCCTTTTAAAGGTAAATATGAAGCTGTTGGGTTATGAAGCCTTAACCGCAGCCAATGCAACCGATGCCCTGGAGATAGTCGCAAGTGAATGTCCTGATATTATACTTTCAGATATAAGGCTTCCCGATATAGACGGCATAGAGCTTATGAAGAAGGCAAAAACATGTTGCTGCAAGGATGTCTATGTAATACTTATGACCGGATATCAGGATATGGAGACAACAATAAAGGCTATGCAGGGAGGCGCCTTTGACTATATAACCAAACCTATAAATATGGATGAGCTTGGAATAGCGTTAAAAAGAGCCGTTACCGACAAGGAATTGAATGCAAGGTTAAGCGCGCTGTCGCATGAGGTGTATGGAGATTATGCCGGAGACGCCATAATCGGCAAGAGCAAAAAAATGGAAGAGGTGTTTAAACTTATCGGTTTGGCCTCCCGGACAATGGCTACCGTGCTGATTCAGGGAGAAAGCGGCACAGGCAAGGAAGCGGTCGCCAGGGCTGTTCATTATCACAGTGAAGCGCGCGATAAACCATTTATCGCCGTAAACTGCACCGCAATGGTTGAAACGCTCATGGAAAGCGAACTCTTTGGCCATGAAAAAGGCGCTTTCACAGGCGCAGCTTATCTTAAAAAAGGGAGATTTGAGCTTGCCAATCAAGGCACGATATTTCTGGATGAGGTAGGAGATATACCGTTAGCCGTTCAGACAAAGCTCTTAAGGGTGATTCAGGAAAGGATGTTTGAGCGGGTGGGCGGAGAAAAGAGCATAAATGTGGATGTGCGGGTTATAGCGGCGACAAGCCGCAACTTAAACGAACTTATCAGAGAGAACCTCTTCAGAGAAGACCTTTACTACAGGTTAAAGGTGTTTACAATAGACCTTCCGCCGCTGCGGGAGAGAAAAGAGGATATACCGCTTCTGGTGGAATATTTTTTAAACAAAGCCGGTAAAGACCTTCACAGAGATATAAAAAAAATAGACCCGCAGGTTATGGATATTCTTTCATCCTACAATTGGAAAGGGAATGTGAGAGAGCTTGAGAACATACTAACAAGGGCTGCTCTGCTGGCGCGGGGAAATGTGATACTTAAAGAATGCCTGCCTGCCGACATTTATAATCCGTCTGCTGCTCCGAAAGGTGATAGAAGAAAGGGAGGATATAAAATAAAGCCGTTAAATGAGGTTGAAATGAATGAGATTGCCACGGCGCTTGAGATGTTTAACTGGAATAAGGGAGAGGTATGCAGGGCGCTGGGCCTGACCAGGCCGAGACTGGATAGAAAGATAAGAAAGTATAAGCTGAAGCCGGAATAGGGTCTCCGAATCCGCTTGCCTTATAAAAAGGTTTGCTGATAAAATGCCTCAAAACAAAATGCAAAAACGTTGGACTGTTCGCTCTCCTGATATAGAGCTTCAGGGCATTCTGGCAAGGGAATTGAAAATCTCCCCTCTTACTGCCCAGCTTTTGATAAACAGGGGCCTCCGATGCCCGTCGGAGGCCTTTTCTTTTCTCTCCCCTTCTCTGAAAAACCTGCACGACCCGTATAAGATGAAGGATATGGATAAGGCGGTTGCGCGGATTGTAAAGGCGTTCAGGGAAAAGGAAAAGATTTGTATTTATGGCGATTACGATGTCGATGGAACAACAGGCACCGCGCTGCTCTGCCTGTTTTTCAGAGAAGCCGGCGCTTCGGTTGATTACTACATCCCTGAAAGATTAAAGCAAGGCTATGGCCTTAACAATCAGAGCCTGAAGCATCTGGCCGATTCCGGCACAAGGCTTGTTGTTACAACCGACTGCGGCATTACAAACTTCGATGAGGTTATGTTTGCCAATAGCATCGGGCTGGATGTAATCATTACAGATCATCACG
>CAZVZI010000049.1:3160-8579 GCA_964631455.1 uncultured Thermodesulfobacteriota bacterium
AACCGTCCGCCGAGGCGGGCAAACTTCCTCCTGCATACGCAATATTAAATCCAAAACAGCCTGCTTGTCTTTTCCCTTTTAAAGAGCTTGCCGGTGTCGGGGTTGCATTTAATCTTGTAATTGCCCTGAGGGCCAAACTGCGAGGATGCGGGATGTGGGGTGAGGGAGAAACAAAGCCGAATCTTAAAAAATATACCGATATCGTCGCACTCGGAACCATTGCCGACATGGTGCCGCTTGTTGACGAGAACAGGATATTGGTTAAGTATGGCTTGGAAGAGCTTACCTTGAGTAAAAGGCCAGGCATAAGGGCGCTCAAGGAGGTAAGCGGTTTAAAAGACGTTGTAAAAACAGGCTCTGTCGGGTTTCAGCTTGCCCCGCGCATCAATGCGGCAGGAAGATTGGATAATGCGGGCATGGGTGTAAGACTCCTTATTACAGATGATGATAAAGAGGCAATAGATATCGCCAAAAAATTGGATGGAGAAAACATTGACAGGCAGAAATTGGAGAAGGGTATTTTATCGGAGGCAATAGAAATTATTGAGAGGGAAGAATTTGAGATAGAGAAAAAAATGGCTATTGTACTTGCAAGGCAAGGATGGCACCCCGGCGTTATCGGGATTGTGGCCTCAAGGCTTATAGACCGCTATCACAGGCCGACGGTTATAATATCCATCCAACCCCCCCACCCCCCCTTTGATAAAGGGGGGGTGGGCAAGGGCTCGGCCAGGGGGATAAAGAATTTTCATATCCTGGATGCATTGGATGCATGCAAAGACCTTCTGGAAAAATATGGCGGCCACAAAATGGCTGCCGGCCTTACAATCCCGGAAGAGAACATTCAATTATTTGAATCTGCTTTTTATGGTCTGGCTGAAAAAGGTTTAAGCCCGGAAGATCTTGCTCCTGAGATTTCACTGGATTCGTATGTTCTGCTGGCTCAACTGAATGAAAAAATAATTGCAGAAATGGATGTTCTTGCGCCTTTTGGCATGGCAAACCCTGAGCCTCTTTTGGGCGCAAGAGACGCCAACATAGTGAAGAGCGAGGTGGTCAGCAAAAATCATCTCAAGCTGAAAATACGGCAGCAGTTGACCGGCGACCCGGCGATGTGGGATGGGATTGCATATGGTATGGGCGCTATTCATCCCGTGAAAGGAAATAATTTTGATATTGCCTTTGTCCCTTATATTGATGAATGGAATGGAATCAGAAGTTTGAAACTTAAGGTGAAGGAAATAAAACAGGCTACAAATTGTTAGCCTGAAAGCCTGTAAGTTTTTAAACTATCGGACTCGTAGGTTTGTAGATTTTCAGGCTGTCTTATGCCTGATATTTATTGACAGTTCTTCTCTTATTGTTTTATAATAAAAAAAGGGGGCGATCGGTTTCGACGGGATGAACTGATGCCAAGGGAAGCATACCGAGGTCCGGGGACTCGTTAAAACACCGGAAAAAAATAGTCGCAAACGACTATAACTACGCTCTGGCTGCTTAAGTCAGCCGGCGTCTTTTGGGCCTGTTCCTGCGGGGCTTAAAAGACGACATTTAGCAGGATGGCCTTTCACGCCTTGTCCAAGCTACTGAAGGGCGAGATTTAAATGGGCTGGCACCATGATACCTCGTCTGCAAGGGATCGTGGGGCGAGATAAAAATTGCAGACTAAGTATGTAGATGCCCTGGATAAGCATTCTCGGACGCGGGTTCAATTCCCGCCGCCTCCACCAATAATTGTATGAAAAGGTAGTTTTTCCGGCAAGCCCCCATCCTTGTCCTTACTTGCACATTCCTCCATCAAAGTTTGCATTAACCCCAAATCCATTCCCTGCTTAAAATCTGCAGGGACAAGCTTGTTTTTATAGCCTCAAGGTGCTATAAAATAAAATCATTACTTGCAACGAGAGCCGTCTGTGTCCACAGTAAAAGCCAACGAAAGAGAATTTAACGGTCAAGCCATCTCATGGCTCAACGAGGCAATCTCTCAGGGCGCATATCCCTTTGAGGCTGTGTCCTCAGAGGCATCTCTTAAAACATCCGCTAAAACAACAAATTTCCCCGATATTCAAATCTGGCTCAGCAGAAAGTCCGGCGCAGGTTTTTGCGGCTGGGAACTAAAAACCCCTACAACTCCTGTTGACGATAAAACTCTTCTTGAAGATGCCGCAAAAAAGGCGCGGGCAATGAATGCCGATTATTTTGTAACATGGAATATGCGCGATGCCGTTATCTGGAGGACGCCGAACCGGCCTGTCCCCGAGAGTTTAAATCGGGGAATTGAAAAAGTCAGCCACGAACACCGCTTAAAGACATATCCTGCAATCCTTCCTGTTACAGAGGTTAACGACCTCTGGGTTGTGTCAAAACAGGAACTTCTCAAGGCAAGGGCAAGAGAGATACTTTATGACCTGTCTATACTTCATCGCGACGGACATCTCCACCTTATAGATGTTGATTCCACATTCTTTGTTCATATACTTACCGAAGCGGTCAAAACCCTTATCCCACACATCCATCAAGCCCTTATCGCAAAAATGGGAAAGGATAAAAAGTTCAAGGAATCTCTTTTTGACTGGGCTATAAAGCAGGCAATTGCCAACTATGACGACCCTGCATTTTATGAAACAGTCTCACGGCAAGCGGTTTACCGCCTTTTCGGAAAGGTTCTGTTTTATCTTACCTTGCGGAGATTCCGGTCAGACCTTCCTGCAATGCTTCTCAAGGAAACTCCGCCGTCTCGGTTGAACGAAAAACTGAAGGAATATTTTGAACTGGCAAGGCAGATTGATTATCAGGCTGTGTTTGAAGAGGACTTTACCGACAATATCCCTGTCCCTCCGATAGCCGCTCCGTTCATTGTCGCCCTTGTTGAAGATTTGAACCGCTTTAACTTCTCTTCTATGCCGCAGGATGTTGTGGGCAATGTCTTTGAAAAACTCATCCCTCCTGAGGAGCGTCATGCGCTGGGGCAGTATTTTACAAGAGAAGACCTTGTTGATTTAATCAATGCCTTTTGCATCCAGACAAAGGATTCAAAGGTTATTGACCCGACCTGCGGCACAGGGACTTTTCTTATCAGAGGATATGACAGGCTTAAGACACTGGGAGAAAAGACGCATACGGCTCTGCTTTCAAACCTATGGGGTTTTGATGTAGCGCATTTTCCCGCTGAACTTGCAACCATAAACCTGTATCGTCAAAACATAGAGGACTATAGAAACTTTCCAAGAATTGTATCCAAAGATTTTTTTGAAGTTAAGCAAGGAGATATTTTCCCATTTCCTCCACCAAAAGCTATCGGAGATGTTAATTTTAAGTTTGATGAGAAACTTCCAGCCTTTGACGCAGCAGTGGGCAATTTTCCATACATACGGCAAGAACTAATAAATAAAAGATTTCCGAAATATAAAGATAAACTGGCAAATACATTAGCTGAAGACTGGAATGAGGAATATCGGGAACTCTTTGATAAAAAGGGAACTCCTAAACTTTCAGGACAGGCAGATGTCTATGCCTATCTCTTTTTTCACACAGCAAGGTTTTTAAAAGAAGACGGCGGAAGGCTCGGGATTGTAACATCAAACTCATGGCTTGATGTTGCATACGGATACGAACTGCAAAGATTCTTCTTGAAGAATTTTAAAATCGTAGCCATCCTTGAATCCCGCTGTGAGCCGTGGTTTGAGGATGCAGCAATAAATACGGTTGTTACCATTCTTGAAAGAATCCCTCTTAACCCCTCTCCCCTTGCGGGAGAGGGCCAGAGCCTGCCCCCGAAGTATTTATCGGGGGGTGAGGGGGTAAAAGAAGACAGAAACAACCACCTTGTAAAATTCGTAAAAATCAAAAAGCGTCTCAAAGACCTCATCCCCTGGGATATGAAAATGGAGGCCGCAAGGAGATGGGGCGGGCTTGATAAAATCGCGCATGAAATTGAAAAGGCAGGCTCAGAACATTACAAAATAAAAGGGACAAAAGTTGAGAACACTTTAAGAGGTATTGCAACATACGATGATGAAGATTTTAGAATCAGGGTTATAAAACAGGGAGAGTTATCCGAAAACCTTGAGTTCGCAGGCAAGACCGTAAAATGGGGGCAGTATTTAAGGGCGCCTGAAGTTTATTTCAATATTCTGGAAAAGTGCAAAGATAAACTCGTGCCGCTTACTGATGTAGCGGAAATTCGGAGAGGTTATACAACGGGGATAAATGAGTTCTTCTATCTCGAGGACAACAAGATAAAACACTGGGGTATAGAGGAGGAGTTTTTAAAGCCGGTGATAAAATCGCCGAAAGAGGCAAAGGGGATTTTGCTGAAAGCAAAAGATGTTGAATGTAAAGTTTTTCTCTGCCATGAAACAAAGGCAGATTTGCGAAAGCAAAAGAAATTCGGCGCATTAAAATATATTGAGTGGGGAGAAAAGCAAAAGACAAAAGAAGGCGTAGCATGGCCGGAAGTGTCCTCTGTGTCAGGCCGCAAACTATGGTATGACCTTGGCGAGCGGGAACCCGGAAAGATACTTTTGCAAATGATAACCAATGATAGATTCTTTGCCCCGTATAATGCAGAAAATGTTCAGGTTGACCACAACCTTTTTGAATTGTTTCCGAAAGAAAATAAATATTCTTACGGTTTTGGTATCTACCTCAACTCAAGCATTGTCGCTCTTTTCAGGGAATTGATAAGCAGAGTAAATCTCGGTGAAGGCGCTACAAAGACAGAGGGAATTGATTGGAAAGATATATTAACGCCCAAAAAAGAAATTCTCCAAAACTTGAGCGAACACAAAAAGTTGCTGGAGGCTTTACAGAAAAGACCCATAGAATCTATCTTTGAAGAAGTCAAAATGAAAGACAGGCAAAAATTAGACAGCCTTGTGCTTGAGGCAATCGGCCTTGACCCGAAAAAATACCTAAAGCCAATTTACGACGGCATCTGTGAATTGGTGCGGGAGAGGATAGGGCTTGCGGGCATGAGAAAAAGCGTCAAAAAGACAAAGACCGAAAAGGATGTGGAAAAACTTATTGAACAGGTTGCAAATGAAATGATCCCTAATGGGACAAGAAGATTTCCAGAGGAATTTATTGACAGCAGATATTTGAAGGATGCAAAGGAAATCTCTATCCCGAACGAACCATTGAAACTTGGCAGTTATTTCATGGGACAGCAGGAAGTTGTCTCTGAAAGCGGCTTTAAATATAATGCAGGAAGTCTTGAAGAAGCAAAATATATCACCTATTCACAAAAGCCAAATTCATACATCATCAAACTGCCCAAAGATAAAATCAGAATAACAAAGTCAGTTGATGAATACGAAAGATATATAAAAGGGCTAAAGGATGAACTCTTCCAAGCCTTCTTCACCCGCACCCACGATCACAAACTGGCGGAAACGCTGGTGGCAAGAGTGATGGATGA
>CAZVZI010000050.1:0-8431 GCA_964631455.1 uncultured Thermodesulfobacteriota bacterium
ACCTTTACCCTTATGTAATTGCACCTGTATTCATCTCTTGGTATTTGCAGGGTCTTTCCTTCAAAACTTACACAGTTATCAGGGCTTACCGTCCTTTCATGCTGTTCGCACAGAATATCGTCTATATTTGTCCCCATCCATTTAATAAACGCTGTCCCTTGTTCTCTTGCAGGATGCATGAATTCCTCATTGTATTGAGGCAGATATACCTTGGTAAGATAGCGGTTGGCTTCCTCCATTGTCGTTATCCCATGTGCAGCCAGTTCTCTTGTCTTAAATGGTTGTTCACGGTGTCTTTACACCACAAGATTGGCGAACACTCGCCATGACAATAGAGATTAGGTACTTATAAAAAACAAGTGTAATCAGATGGTTGAAAAATTATCCGTTGTTTTCAAGTGGTTATACCCATACACGAAAATTTTTCTGAAATGGTATGGTAATTGCAAGTTTGTAGTACTGTTTAATTGTTTTTTGCTTGACAGATAGATAATTTCTGGAATAATTATCTAAATCAAAGTGTTATTAATCAAAAAAAGGAGGAGGAAACTATGAAGAAGCTATTGTTGTATGCATTATTGATACCTGTATTCGTGCTTGCGAATATTAGTATCAGCATGGCTGCTGATGCGCCTGAACTGCAGCCTGTGCCTGAACTGTCAAAGGAAGATTTTGACAAGGCAACGGGGACCTATTTTAACAGATGCGGCGGATGTCACGGAACACTCAGAAAGGGCGCTACAGGCAAGCCTCTTACACCGGACAAGACACGCACAAAGACAGTTGAGAAGTTAGCAGGTATCATCTACAATGGGACAGAGGGTGGTATGCCTGGTTGGGGGACAACAGGTGTTCTCAGCAAGGAAGAGTCAGAACTGCTGGCAAAATTCATACAGAACACCCCGGTTGCTCCGCCTGAATGGAATATGAAGGAAATGAAGGCATCATGGAAGCTTCTTGTTCCGCCTGGCCAGAGACCAAAGGCGCCTGCACACAAACGAAATATAGAGAATCTCTTTGCAGTCATATTAAGAGATGCCGGTCAAATCGGTATTATTGACGGTGATACAAAAGAGATAGTAACAACAGTTGCCAGCGGTTTTGCTGTTCATACCTTAAGGTATTCAGCATCTGGCAGATACCTTTACACAATAGGCAGGGATGCAAAGGCAACAATGGTTGACCTATGGATGGACCCGCCGCAGACTGTTGCAGAGGTAAAGACAGGCATAGAGGCAAGGTCAATTGATTCCAGCAAATATAAAGGAAAACTTGGGGATTTCCTTGACAAGTATGCAGTTGTTGGTAATTATTGGCCTCCTTCGTATGTAATCCTTGATGGCCAGACCCTTGAGCCGTTGAAGGTTGTAGGCACAAGGGGATATACTTATGACACTAACGAATACCACCCTGAGCCAAGGGTTGCGTCAATAGTTGCATCACACCATGCCCCTGAATGGGTTCTGAATGTAAAAGAGGCAGGCATAATCCTTCTTGTTGATTACAGCAAACTTTCTGAAGGAACCATTACTGAGACAAAGATTGATGCAGAAAGGTTCTTGCATGACGGCGGTTGGGATAAGTCAAAGAGGTATTTCCTTGTTGCAGCAAATATGAGGGATAAGGTTGTTGTAGTCGATACAAAGGACAGAAAGAGGGTTGCTATTGTTGAAACAGGCGTAAAGCCTCATCCTGGAAGGGGCGCTAATTTTGACGACCCGAAAAATGGTCCTGTTTATGCCACGCCACACCTTGGTGAACCTATGGTTGCGCTTATAGGCACTGACCCTAATGGCAAATACAAGGCAAATGCATGGAAGGTTGTAAGAAAACTCAAGACAGCAGGCGAGGGTGGACTTTTTGTAAAGACCCATCCCAAGAGCAAAAACCTTTGGGTTGACCATACACTTGCAAAGTCAGAGGATGCTTACAGAAGCGTGTCTGTATTTAATATTAATGACCTGGATGCACCGCCAAAGGTCATAAAACTTAGCGACAGAGGCAGGATTGTTCACATAGAGTATAACAAAGCAGGTAATGAAGTGTGGATAGCGCTTTGGGACAAGAAGGGTGAAATCATAATATTTGATGACAAAACCCTCAAGGAAAAGACAAGGATAACTGATTCAAGGCTTGTTACGCCAACAGGCAAGTTCAATGTGTATAACACAATGAAAGATATATACTAATTGGCGCGGATCGTAATTAAAAGGTTGAGGGGGTATTTACCCCCCCTCAACCTTTTTTAAATTCAGGATGTAGATTCCGAAAATACATGTGCTGTCCTTCTTTAATATATATAAAGAGAGGAGGTTAAAAATGAAGATAAAACCAACGACAGGAGTTATTATTGCAATTGCTTTGTTGATTTCCATTCCTTTAATTGTAATTGCCGCTGAGGAGCATAAGACTCCGACAGCGCCAAAGGAATACCTTGACATGAAAAACCCTGCAAAGGTTAAAGACGCTATTACAAAGGGTGAAGAATTATTCATGAAAAAATGTAAGAAATGCCACGGTGAGAAAGGTGACGGCAAGGGTTCCGGCGCAAAGGATTTGGAAATCAAGCCAAAGGCATTTACAAAGGATTATCTTAAGAATAGACCTGATGGACAACTTTTCTGGATAATTGAGAAGGGCAGTCAAAATACAGATATGGAAGCAATGGGCCTGGCACAGAGACAAATCTGTCTAAAGATAATATCTGGAATGTTGTGACATTTATAAAAGAAAAGTTTGGTAAATAATTTATGGTGAATCCTTTCTTTAGAATATGGACTATGTCAACCCCAAAGTGATTGATACATATAAGAAGAAAGGCAACAGCTATCCGGACGGCAAGACCGCTGTTTTGGTTTTTAGTTTTTAAAAAGATTGACGTTGCATTTACAACAGACCATAAAGGCGGGGGTATCTATGGAGAGGAGGTGTTAAGTTTATATTGGTCGGGCAAAAGGCACTAAAATTATATTAGGGGGAGGAAAAAAGTCATGAAGAAAGTATTTTTAGGAATAATCGCATTAGTTGTAAGTTTCAGCATCTCTACGGGCATCTTTGCAGCAGAGAAAAAGGTGACAGCAAAGTCGGCTGAAGAAGATCAATTTTCCGCTCAGAAAGGAATGTACTGGGAAAAGTGGGAGAAGGGAACGGCAAAAGGTCTTGTTCCCCCATGCGGCGTCAATGTCCTTCCGATAGGAGGGGATGATGTTTTGCAGGCAACAGTGGATACTTACTGCGCTGTGAAGCCAGGGAAATACCAGTCCTTCATTAATCCAGCGATTATGAAGATATACAAGGCTAAGGGGGACAAATATCCTGACGGGAAAACAGCCATACTTCAGTTCAAAGAGATTGGTGTTGCATTTACAACAGACCATAAGGGCGGAAAGCCTATTTATGATGTTGTTGCACTTAAAGACGGAAAATCAGTTGCATCAAAGGAAAAGGGGCATCCATTAAATCCAGAGACATGCGCTAACTGTCATGCCAGCTTTAACGATATATGCAAGAAGTTAGGCTATCTTTGCGGCAACAGGATGTAGTTGGTTAGGGGCAAGGCATGCCTTGCCCCTATACAGTTTCTAACGGCATCAAATAAGGACCCCCCCATGAAGAAAAAGATATTTACCCTTATTGCATTCCTAATCTTTATAACCGGCCACTGGCGCCCTTTGGGCGCGGCTGATGACGGCAAAGGGCTTTATATGAAACACTGCGCCTCCTGCCATCATGCCGAAAGATACGGCCTTAAGGCCCCGGCCTTAATACCCGAAACCCTCAAGTCATATAAAAGCGAAGACCTTGCAAAGGTTATAAAAGACGGCCTTGCCGCAAGCCAGATGCCGCCGTTTAAAGGGCTGTTGACAGACGGCGATATAGACAAAATAATCTCTCACATCACCTTGCCTCTGAACAATGTCAGATGGACAAAGGAAGATATCGTTAAAAGCAGAGAGTTTTTTAACCTCCCTCCATCCCCTATTTATAAAAGTGCGGTTGATTACGAAAATATAACGCTTGTTGTTGAAAGCAGTAAGAGCGTGACTGTTATGGATGGCCAAAACTTTAAGGCGCTTGATAAATTTCAGGTAGGTGCTATTCACGGCGGACCTAAATTCTCTTATTCGCTCCGCTACATATACGCCCCAACAAGGGACGGTATAATAACAAAATACGATCTTTATACATTGAAAAAAGTGGGCAGCGTAAAGGTGGGCATAAATACGAGAAATATAGCCATATCCGATGATGATAAATGGGTGGCTGCAGCCAACTACCTTCCAGGCAATATAGTATTTTTAAATGATGAACTAACCCCAACGTATATTTTAGAAACCTCAGGCAAGATAGGCGGGATATACACTTTGACTTCAGAAAAAAAGTTTGTGTGTTCTTTCAGGGATATGCCTAATCTATGGCTTATAAATTACACAAAGGGTTTTGAAATAGAAAGGCTTGCCTTGCCGGAACCATTTGAAGATATATCAATAAGCCCGCTTGAAGACATCATTGTCGGTTCTTCAAGAAAAGGGACAATGCTATATATTTACAGCTTGAAGCAAAGAAAAATTATAAGCAGCTTTGAAACGGACGGTATGCCGCATCTTGCCTCTGCCACATATTGGGTTGATAAAGGGGCGCTTTATGCCGCCATAAATCATCTGAAAAGACCTGTTGTAACCATCCTGGATTTGAGCAACAAAAAGATAATTAGAGAGGTTAATCTCAACGGGACAGGTTTTTTTGCGAGGACGCATCAAAACACGCCGTTTATATGGATTGATACAAATACGGATGCAATCCAGATTATAGATAAGACGACTTTGCAGGTTATAAAAACGCTGATTCCTTCAAAGGATAAAAAGGCCATGCACATTGAATTTACAAAAGATGGGAGATATGCGCTGGTCAGCATTTATGAGGAAGAAGGCGCGGTGGTTATCTATGACGCCTTTAGATTAGACGAGATAAAGAGGTTGCCGTTTAAAAAACCTGCGGGCAAATATAATGCATTAAATAAGACATATCCTGGCCGTATATTAAGCGGGCAGCCGGCTGCGGGCGTGGTTAGTCTATCAGGACATTAAGAGGGAAATGATATGCTGGGCGTAACAAAACTTCTCTGTGAAACAGATAAAACACAATAGCCAGAAGCCTGCGCTCCGGCGTGTCTATCGGGGGGCAAAGGCCAGGGGTAAGAAGTTTTTATTCTGGATTCTGAATTCTGTATTCTGTATCCTTTTTCATTTCAGCATCGCATTGGCAGGCGAGTTTCAAGTTGGCATGAAGGATTGGGAATTTCACCCTGACATCCTTACGATACAGCAGGGGGATACAGTTTTATGGGTTAATAATGACGACAGTCATCACAAGATTATATTTGAAGACGCATCTATTAAGAATTCTGAAAATATAAAACCCGAGCAGAAATTCTCGGTTGTATTTGACAGGGCAGGGGATTATAAATATTACTGTAAATACCATAGAGATTACAATATGAGGGGGATGATAATTGTAAGGTAATTTATTGAAGAGCGTATATATGAAAATACTTTTTACAGTCATTGTGTTCTTATCTTTCCATTTTTTGATAAATTATCAATATGCATACGCATTGGAGCGTCCTGCAAAGGAATTCAGTCTTACTGTGGAAGAAAAACAGATTGTGATAATGAATTCCCCCCTTAAAAAGGCAACTGTCTGGGCGTTCGGCTTAAAAGGGCAGGAAAATACTGCGCCGGGTCCGACCATAAGGGTTAATAAGGGGGACTTGGTCAGAATAAAACTTATCAATACGCATGGGAGGAAACACAGCCTTCATATTCATGGAAACGGTTTGAGAAAATATGCAATGGACGGGAGCGGCGATGAAAAGAACCATCCGGGTCATGTCCAGAAATCTGATGAAGAGTATATTTATGAATTTATTGCCGAAGAGGCCGGTTATTATCCCTATCACTGCCATGTGGATGCAGCAAAGCACATAGATAAAGGCATGTACGGCTTATTTGTTGTTGAAGACAAATCCCGGAAAAAGACCTATGACAGGGAATTTATAACATTCTGGGATGAGTGGGATTTAGAGGGAGACGGCAAATACGAAACACATACAATAAACTCGAGGTCGTATCCTGACACGGAAAATATTGTTGTTAAGGCAGGAGAGCGGGTTAGAATCGTGCTTGTTGGGATGGGCTACGAACTCCACGCGCCCCATATACATGGTCAGGTCTTTGACATTATTGATAAGTATTCAGGAAAGATGCTCAGACAGGACGATATTATCCATCTCATAACAGCTGAGGCGCAGGTGATTGAATTTACACCAAATGAAAAAGGGAAATGGTACTTCCACTGCCATATTGAGCCTCACATAGGGGATGACGATATATATCCGAGGGGCATGCTCACATATGTTGTCGTTGAGTAATGTTATAATATTTCATCGGAAAGCCTTGGTTGTTTTTTTGTAAGATTCTCAATGCAGTTCGGAGGTTGTCATGCTGGGTGTTACAAAACTTTTATGCGAAACGATAAAGACCGAGCAAGGCGCCGGCCATAAAAGACACGGGCATGGGCCTGCCCCTGAAGGTCTGCCCTCGAAGGGCTCTATCATGGACAGTAAGCATGGGGCATCCGCAAGACTTCTCCAATTTGCAGAAGACAAGAGGCCTGTTGTTGTCTGGAACATTACAAAGAGATGCAACCTGAAATGCATCCACTGCTATTCCGATTCTTTGAATAAAGACTATGCCGGCGAATTAAGGACCGAAGAGGCAAAGGCTGTAATAGACGACCTTGCCGGGTTTGGAACTCCTGTTATCATCTTCTCCGGCGGAGACCCTCTTTTAAGGAAGGATATATTTGAGATTGCCAAATATGCCGGCAGTAAAGGCATCAGGTGTGCGCTATCTACAAACGGAATTTTGATAGATAAAAATACGGCGCAGGCTATTAAACAAGCAAATTTTGCCTATGTTGGCGTAAGCATAGACGGGATTGGAGAATTTAACGACAGGTTCAGAGGCATGATTGGCGCATATAATATGGCATTGGAAGGCATAAGGAATTGCAGAGGCATTGGCGTCAGGACAGGATTTCGCTTTACATTAAATAAGAGGACACTGCCGCAGCTTCCAGCCATATTTGATTTGGCAGAGAGAGAGGATATTCCGAGGATATACATTTCGCACCTTGTATATTCAGGAAGGGGAAGAAAAATAAGCAAGCATGATTTGAGCCATGAGGAGACGAGACAAACGCTGGACTTCATATTCAAAAAGGCAATGGAGTTTCATGATAAGGGCATGGAAAAAGACGTCCTTACAGGCAATAATGACGCAGACGGCGTTTATCTTTATATGAAGGTTAAGAAGGAGAATCCCGATAAGGCAGAAAGGATTTATAAACTTTTGAAGATGAGGGGCGGGAACAGTTCAGGAGTCGCTATAGGCTGCATTGACAATCTTGGCAATGTGCATGCAGACCAGTTCTGGAGCCATTACTCATTTGGAAATGTAAAACAGAGGCCGTTCAGCGAGATATGGATAGACAAAAAAGACCCGATTATGAGAGGACTGAAAAACAAAAAGGAATCTGTTATGGGCAGATGCAGCCAGTGCGCTTATCTTGATATATGCGGAGGCAACTACAGGGTCAGGGCAGAGGCAATATACGGAAATGTCTGGGCAGAAGATCCGGCGTGTTACCTTACGGATGAAGAGATAAAGGTTCAAAATCAATGCAAAGTGAAAATCGCAAAATGAAAAATAAAAATTTGAAAAATCTGAAATTTGCAATTGCGGCAATAGCCGGTATTCTGGCATGTTTGGCTTTTTTCAGTATCATAGCGACAGCCTATGCAGAAGACACTTACGGCACTGCCTCTTTAATGGTTATTGTTGAAAGAGAATCCGGAAGCGTCATTGTCATAGACTCCTCAAAACATAAATTCCTCGGCAGGGTTTCCGGCCTTGGCAATCTTATCCATGCAACAGTCAAATTTTCAAAAGATGCGCAATATGCCTATGTAATCGGAAGGGATGCCAATGTAAGCAAGATAGACCTTGTGAAGCTGAAACTTGTAAAAAGGGTAAAGGCCGGCGATGACTCTGTCGGCGGCGTAATGACTCAGGACGGCAAATATGTCGCGCTCAGCAACTATGTGCCAGGCGAGGTCAGAATCCTTGATGCAGAAACCCTGGAAACGGTAAAACAAATCCCGGCAGAAAAAGAACTTCCTGATGGAAAAAAGATAGCAGCAAGGGTTGTCGGCCTGGTGGATGCGCCGGGCAATCTTCTTATATTTTCAATGATGGATAACGACGGAACATGGGTTGTAGATGCAGGCAAAAAGGATTTCCCTGTAATAAAAAAATTCTGGGATATAGGCGAGACACCGTATGACGGACTTATAACGCCTGACGGAAGG
>CAZVZI010000051.1:0-8365 GCA_964631455.1 uncultured Thermodesulfobacteriota bacterium
GTTCAAGAAGCAATGTTTTTATGCGGCTGTAAATGTCTTTAAGCGGGGGGATGGGGAGTTTTTCTTTTTTCACAACACGGATAACGATATAGCCGCCGTTATCCTCGTATACATTCGCCTCTCCGGCATTCATATCAAATGCGTGAACGAGCGCATCAGACCGGACATCTTCAAGATAAAGCGGCCCAAGGGTTTCTGAGCCGTCAATCTTTAATCCTTTCAACATTCTTTCTTTTATAATCCCGGCTTGTTCCTTATTGTCCGCCTTAACCAGCATTACTGTCGGCATATACTGCATCTTTTGATAATGCCGCTCTATTTCATCTTCCGTCACAAAAAGTCTGTCCGCCCACTCTTTGGCCTTTAACTCCACCAGTTCCCTTATCAAAGTCTGCTCCCAGAATGTCTTGATGGTTTCCGCAAACTGCGGGTCTTCCGCCAACCCTTTTTTCATGGCCTCCTGTATCAGCAGCTTTTTATCAATAACCGTATTGAGCTGCTCTTTTAGCATTTGCGGGGTTATCTTAAAGGCAGGCTCTCTCTTTGAGCGGATGGTCACCTCTTTTTGAAATTCTGCGGCAGAGATGGGCGCGCCGTTAACAGAGGCAATATTTTCCTCATGCGGTTTGTTTTTTTCACAAGCCGAAACAAGAAGTAGTATGAGAAAAATAATAGAAAATATAAAAGGTTTTGGTTGCATCTGGATTTATTTTAAAAATACCTTGCCTTAACCCCTGCAAACATCCGAGAGAGTCCTTCCTTTATGATATTCTTCCCATTCCCCAAGAGGTTTTTCTTTTGAAAGTGTTTTGTAAATATTATTCCTGGCCTCCTTGCTCTCCGATATTCCAAGATATTGCTCCACTGCTTCTCTTATAATTGTTGATAGAGGCATATGTTCTATTTTAGACTTGGCATGAATTGCTTCTAACGTTTCATCTTTCAGGTAAACACTTATGTTAGGCATGTGGCCTCCCGTATCATATATGAGGCTCTTGCAAAAGTCCCAATTCTGTCATTCCCGCAGAGCTTCTGAGCGGGAATCTGTTTCTAATTGCTTGAAAAACCATATCCCCGATAGAAGCATTCGGGGATGACAGACAGTTTTGCAAGAGGCTCATATATGTATCATATATTATATATAATAGAAATTAAAAAGGTGTCAAGTTTTTTAAAGGCGGCTGCGCTGTTACAGCGCCTCAGGAAGAGAATGCGCCAGCATCAAAGCGCCGGTTCTATTTTCCACATTCAGTTTCCGGTATATAGCCTCCAGATGCTTTTTTACGGTGTTTATGTTTATAGCGCATATTGAGGCTATCTCTTTATTTTGTTTTCCCTTGGCAAGCCACTGCAAGACCTCGGCCTCTCTCGGAGTCAGGCCAAAAGACTCAATCCCCGATAGATTCAATCGGGGATTGATTGAAACAACCGCTTTCTGCCGCGCATTAGAAGCCGCCTCTGCATTCTGATACGCCTGAATCAGATGAGGGGCGAGCAGATTTAAGATAAGCCTCTCATTCTCCGTAAAGTCGCGCCTGTCCCGGTTAAAGGCAAAACCTGAAAGAAGATTGCGGTCATATAAAAGAGGCAGTACCATCTGATATTTCGTATCTAATTTTTTGTAATATTCATTATACAACGCGAGGCGGTGGAACTGGCTCTGCGTAAGCATATCTGAAATCTTCAGCGCGCGGCTTTTGGGGAATTTATTGAAGGCGATTTTCTGGCTGAGTCTGAATTTTTCAATGCGCTTGCTGAAAGGATGAGACTGCATGGTCTTTGGATATAAAAAGTTGATGTAAGGGTGTTCATACATGTAATGATTGAAAGCGGCGGCTGCCTCTTTTGTAACGGCTGATCAATCCGTTGTGATGAATTTGGCTCTCTCTTTCTTGCGGGGACAGACTTCGTTGTAGCTGGCTATGGTTGACGGAATGATTTGGGAAACTGCGGAGAGCGCATGCGCAGGGAATGTATTGATGTCGCTGTTGGAGTAAATCCTGCGGATACATTCATTCAAACTATTCATATCTCTATGAGCAAGGTATCCCATATTTAAACAAGACCTTTTAGCTCCTGAATATACTACCAAAGGCGTATTGACATTAGACTAAAAATATGGTCTTATATCAATAATATTAAAAAAAATTAACCAATGGAGGTTCTTTGTTATGTTTCACCGTGTCATCTTATTGTTTGCAATTTTACTTATCGTATTATTGAGCCTTTTGTTTTTTCAGCAGACTGCCGCTTTTTCACAAAGTGAGCAAGTAGGGGCAATTCATGAATTGCCCCTACTTGAGCAGGGCATAAAAGACTACAAGGCGGAAAACTATGAGGAGGCTCTTATAACCTTTCAGAAGGCCAGAAAACAAGACCCGCAGTCATCCATTGCAGCATATTACCTCGGCATTACATATAAACAGCTTCAAAACTATAAAGAGGCGACAATCCATCTGGCCGACGCCCTTAATCTAAAGCCCGGCGTGAAAGACGCCCGCCTTGATTTGGCCGAAGCATATTATCAGCTTGGCCTGAATGAGGAAAGCCTCAAGCAGCTTAACTTTGCGGAAGAGCAGCAGGTGAAACCGGGCCAGACGGCTTTTCTGAGAGGCCTCGTTCTTGTGAAACTTGATAAAAATAAAGATGCGGTGGACGCGTTTAAAAAGGCAAAAGAGATGGACGCTTCCATGACCCAGGCCGCAAACTTTCAAATAGGCATTGCATTGGTAAGACAAGGCAATGCAGACGAGGCAGGCAAGATGTTTAAAGAGATTATTGTCGCAGACCCAAATTCGGACATGGCCGGGTTTGCAAACCAATACATAGAGGCGCTTACAAGAAAGGCGGAAGAGGTAAAACCATTGAAGCTCACACTCGGTTTGAGCTGGCAGTATGACGACAATGTGATATCAAAACCCTCAGATCAGAGCGCTGCGGCAGGCATATCAGGCGAACATGACACAAGATATGTGGGAACACTCAGGGCGGAGTATGCGCCCAGGTTTTCCGGGCCGCTGGGCATCAAGGCGCAATATTCGGTTTATTACAGCGATTATCAGAAGCTTGGCTCTTACGATGTCATGAGCCAAACCATTGCCATAATCCCCGGCTATACCATGCCGGACAGCATGCTCAATCTTCTTTTAAGCTACAATTATACATGGCTTGACGACGATGAATACTTACGGACAGGAACGGCCTCTCCCACATACACATTCATGTTCGGGCAAGGCCAGATGGCGCAGTTGTCCTTAAGATGGCAGGGCAAGGAATTTTTAAAGCCGCCGTTTACGAGGAACGAGGACAGGGACTCGCAGGACTTCGCGGCGTCAATGGGCTGGTTCTATTTCTTTGCGGGAAACAGGGGCTTTGTAAACGCAAAATATGAAATAAACAAGGAAGACGCTGAGGGTATAAACTGGGGTTATGTCGGAAACAAAGGCGACCTTAATATCGCCATGCCGCTCAATGATGCTCTCAAACTCAATCTGTCGGGGCAGGCATACTATCAGCAATATGACCATAGCAACACAAACTTTCTTAAAAAGAGAAGGGATATAACCTATACAGGCTCGGCCATGCTCGCCTACGAGTTTTTGAGAAACTGGGAGATGCAGTTTCAGTATGCCTACACAAGAGGAGATTCCAATATAGCAATATACGATTATCATAAAAATGTGAGCAGTGTAGGGGTAGAGGTGCGTTTTTAGCTGATAGCTCATGGCTCTTTGTATGAAACTGTCGCGTTGTTAACTGTATTTTATAGAAACAAATGGATTTCCGATATTCAGATTAATGAAATGAAAGGTTTTGGCGATGAAATCGGCAAAATGATTTCTAGCTTAATAAATTCAATAAAAAACAGCTTAAATGGCTGATAGCAAAAGATTTTACTATGAGCTATGAGCCATGAGCTAAACCCGGAGGTGTATCATGAAAAGGACAATCTTAACCGTAATCTTAACTTTTTTCTTAACCTTAACCTCAGCCTTAACCTATGCCGGGGTTATCGGCAAAATCACAGCCATTCAGGGTGATGTGGATGTTTTAATGCCCGGCATGGAAAGGGCTGCGCCTGCTGTGTTGCAGCAGCCTGTTTCTGAGGGCGACATCATAAGGACAAAGTCAAACGGCAAGGCGGAAATAACCTTTGTTGACGACAGTGTTATACGGCTCGCCCCCGGAAGCCGCCTTCAAATCACGGAATACCTCATGGAAGGCAGTAAAAGAAAAAGCGGGGTAATGAACCTGTTCCGAGGCAAAATTCGGGCGGTTGTCTCCAAATCAAGGGGCTTCCTCGGTGTTGCCTTTGGAGGAGGCGATAGGTTTGAGGTGCGCACGCCAACAGCAGTCGCAGGCGTCAAAGGCACGGACTTTTTTGTGTCATACAGCATGGGTGTTACAAGCATTACGGTAAAAGATGGAAAGGTTGATGCATTTAACCCTGCCGTGCCGGGCCAGGTTGTGACTGTAAGCGCAGGCAATGCCACATTTATTGCCGGAGATAATCCGCCTTCTCCGCCAAGACCTGCCGCAGATGTGGAAGTGATAAGGCATACACAAGATACTGACGCAGGCGAAAAACCGAAAGACAAGAAAGATGATGAAACAGCAACCGGCCAAACCACGGCCGACATCGGCGGGACATTCGGCTATGAAGCGCCGGGAGAAACTCCACCTCCTCCGACAGACACAGGAGGAACCGTAGAAACAGTTGAAATCCCAAGCTCAGAGTCCCATACTGATCTTTTGAGCGATACCACACCGCCTGTAATCAGCATAGCAGGGCCGTCGCCTTATACAAATTCATCAACAGCAAGTTTCGCCGTTACATTTGACGAACCTGTAACCGTTACCTATACGATGGGAAGCTGGGGCGCAACAACAACTGCAACAACATCAGACACATTCAGCATTGCCTCGCTTCCTGAAGGCAGTTGGACGCTTACTGTTATAGCCACCGATGCCGCAGGCAATATAACAACCACAACCTATTCATGGCTAACGGATTACACAGCGCCGGCGCTGTCAGGACTGCCCGCATCCCTCACCAATGTCAGCAGCGCAAGTTTCGGCGTAACAGATGCGAATCCTGTTACTTATACCCTTGACGGCACGGCAGTGTCATCAACCTCATTCCCCGTTTCCGAGGGCGCACACACCTTTACCGTAACCGATGCGGCAGGCAACAGTTCATCCTATTCATGGATGACAGACTACGGCGCTCCGGTAGTAACATACGCGGCATCGCCAACCGGCATAATCACTTTCGGCAGTGATGCGACCGCCGTATATTCCTACGACATAGACGGAGTAATATTAACAAATCAAACCTCAATCTTTTTCGGCATTGCCGACGGGAGCCATGTATTGTCTTATACCGCCACAGACCCGGCCGGCAATGTAACAACCGGCACAGTGTCATTTGATTTAAGCAACTCCACCATCACCGGACTTGCAAGCGGCACAGGAAGTATTTTGACCGGTACAAGCACAGGAGCCGTAACAGGTGTTTATGGCCAGAACTGGGGCGGATGGACTGCAAACATAAACGGCTCATATACAGGCCCGTCCGGCGCATCGTGGCAGCTTGTTTCAGGCGGCACAGGTTATGACAGCCTCGATAATCAGAACGGCTACTGGATAGATAAGACAACCGGCGCATACTCAGGAAATATAATGACAGGCACATCAAACCTGACATATCTGACATACACAACACTCGGAACAGGCGTCGGCACAATTTCCGGCTCATACGATTCTACTTTGGGCGTCTTTTCTTTAACAGAGGCAGGCGCATACACCGAAACGCCGCTTGCATGGAGCGGGCAGATAGACTATGACTACAATGATAACGGTCTTTATAACAATGGCGATGGGATATCGGGTGTTGGCGATACATACGGCGGACTTGTTGGCGGAACTACATCCCCGTGGTCAGGGACGACCTCTTTGACACTCATGGGACCGTATAATGATTTTGATTATGATTCTGTCCCGTATCTCTGGAGCGCCCCCACTTATGACGGCGGGGCATTCTGGGGACTTACCGGCGGCGTGTGGAAACAGGACAGGACGATTGAGGCAAGTGTTTACAGCCTTTATATTGACCCATCAGGAAATGCAGGCATATTGAAAGGCAGCCTCACCGGCGCATATTATCCTGAACTTGATATGTTTGAGGCAACCGGCACATGGACTCCGACAGTACTGGCAACCGGTTTCAACGACCCAACTATTTTAGGCTCTCTGACATACGACTATGATTTAACCTGGGGGACTTCTGGCTTAGCCGGCACAGGCAGTTTCGCAGCGGGGGGCACAATATCTGAAGGGCAAACAGAGGGATTGAGATACTCCATGCCCGGCACAGCGCCCGGCGAGGGTTGGGGTGTATGGCAAGCCCTGACAGCAGGGGACTATACAGATAACACATCTGATACATGGAATTTCTCGTTTGAGTATATTGATTATCTTTACACCAACATCATTGGCACGATGACTGAAGGCACGCAGTGGTCAAACGACGTTCTTAAAGGCACAACCCTCGGCTACGGCGCGGACATAACAAGTACGCCAATGACATGGATAACCGTTGGCGAGACCCTCGGCACATTTGACGCAACTGCCTTCACATGGCAGGCTGTCCAGACAGGGGCATGGATAGATACGAACAAATTCCTTGCTATGGCTGCGGCTGGAGATCCAACTGGAGCCCTTGCCCAGCTTAACATTCCGTTTGCAGAAGTGGGCAGGGCAAATCTTATAGGAAACGGCAACAACATGGTCGTCAATATGAATGATGTTACATTCTTTGCCTACCAGACAGGCGCGGCTCCGAAAATCTGGGCAACTGGAGATGTAAACGGAACTTACACAGCTCCGCCTGCGTTAAATACACCTGTTGCCTTGGCAGGCAACGGGCTTAGCGCAAACTTCAATGTCCAAACATTTGATACTACAACCAGCGGCAAATGGATGGCAACAGTTGACGGCAGCGGAACTCTAAGCGGCGGCACTTATAACGGTCCTACCACTTTTAACGGCGCAGCCGCAGGGACAAACACAATCGGGACTTCAGGCTCATTCTCCGGCACAGCCGCAGGGACGGCGAAGTAGCAGGTTTTCTGTAGGGGCGGCCCTTGTGGCCGCCCTCTGCGGGAGGGGACAAGCCCCTCCCCTACAGGCAGGTGCACAGGCGTGGCGAAGTAAGAACATAGAACAAGAAGGAAATCCCCCTGCATCCCCCTTTGTCAAAGGGGGATTTGAAACGGCTCATGGCTGAGGAAATTCTAAACCTAAACCTTAGCCTTAACCTGAAGTCAGAGGGGCAGAGAGTCAAAGAAAGAAATTTCAAAGGCGACTCATTGCAGTCGCCTTTGTTGTATTGACACACTGTAAGTGTTTTTGATAGCATTGACACAATAAACAGGAGTTCATTATTGTCTATCATCCATACTATCAGGAAGAAGGTGGTAAACCAAGAATATGAGTTTGCCATTCCACACTTCTTTGAAGAAATGGCTAGCGACAATCTCACTTTTGCGGATATTAAAAATGCTGTTGCGCATGGACGGATACAACGCAAGTTTACCAGAGACCCGAGAGGGACGCGTTATGAAATTGCAGGAAAGGCAGCGGGCGGCAGAAAAATTGCTGTCATTTGCAGGATTAAAAGCACAGGGAAACTTTTATTTATCACAACATACGATTTGGAGGGATGGAAAGAATGAAGAAGCAAAAATATAATTACGGCGAATGTGAAATATGCAATGCCCCTATAGAGGAAAGGCATATCAAGCAGGACCTCTGGATTAAAGGAAAACTTATCGTAATAGAAGATGTGCCGGCTGGCGTATGTCCCCGGTGTGGGGAAAAGATTGTCAGAGCAGATGTCGGATTATGGGTAGCAAAGCTGATAGAGGATTCTGGCAGAATTTCAAAGGCTCCAAAAATCTCAGTGCCTACAATTAAGTTTTCTGCAAAAAAGGCAGCATGAAACTCGCCACCATAAAGGAGGCGCACCGGCGGCATCACCGGCACAGCCGCAGGAACAGTGAAGTAAGAACATAGAACAGAAGGAAATCCCCCTGCATCCCCCTTTATTAAGGGGGAATAAGGAAGGGTGGGCTGCGCCCACCTCCTGCCGGTTCAATCTTGCAGATTGAACCATAAACTTTTGGTTCAGGCTGTAAGCCTGAACCAGCGAGAGCCGCTAATTGTGTTTGATTTTAAAACATGTCTCTGCTAAAATTTTTATATGGATAAGTATGAAAAGTTATTGCTTCAAATACTGCAAGGCGCTTCAGATTCAAACATTGCCTTCAACGATTTGTGCCATTTATTGAAAAAAATGGGATTT